>CAJBES010000114.1 GCA_903952145.1 uncultured Opitutaceae bacterium
CTCACGATGGTCTCGACCAGCGTTTGGGTTTGTTCCTTGGCCGAGGGTAGCGCGGGCTTTGCCGGGGCCTTCGTTTTATCGTTTTGCTTGTCCGTTAGTTTGTTCATAGGCGGTCAGATTGCCGGGTTTTTCCCAGTCTGACCACCCCATGTTATCTTATGGGGTCACTCTTAATGAAGCTCATGCGCCAGGAAGGCCAGAGGGGGCAAAGTTGGATGTGCGGCACCGGAGTTTCCGACCAGAATCGCTTGTGAATATGCCCGGACTTGGTGTAGTCATTTCCGGTCACTCAGTGAACTTGTCAGCGAATCACCTCACCCATGAACACATTCACCCGCGCAGCGCTGAGTACGCGCCGCGGGAAAAGGCAAGTTCCTAGCAGTAATGATCTGATCGACTCGGGAGCGGTACTCGACCCGGTCTTCAGGTCGGCCACGCTCCCGTGCCGCATCTACGAGGTGTTGCTGGAAACCCATGACCCGCCACGGCTGACCGCGGCCAAGCGTCTCTACTATGCCGCGCGCCCCTGCCTTCCGTTGTGGCTCCGGTGGGTCCTCCAGCGGCAGGCCGTCCCCCGCCGGCTTGCAGCGGACTGGTACATCACCACGCGGCTTCTGTCGGCGTACGCGGCTGCCGGGGTTGCGTTGGAGGAGTCGGTCCTGTCGACCCTCTGGCCGCCGGGGCATCGGACGGCCTTGGTCCTGACTCACGACGTGGAGACAGCCAAGGGCCAGGCCCATGTGCGGACGGTCGCCGACATGGAAGAGGCACTGGGCTTCAGATCGTCCTGGAATTTCGTGCCGTACCTGTACAATGTGGGTCGTGCCTTGCTCCGCGAACTTGATGACCGCGGATTCGAGATCGGGATTCACGGGTACAATCATGATGGTCTGCTCTACTCCTCCCGCCGGGAGTTCGACCGGCGGGCTACCGCCATCAACCGTACGGCGACCGAGTGGAAGGCCACCGGGTTCCGCTCGCCCCAGGTCCACCGCAATCTGGCATGGCTCCAGACCCTCCAAATTGGTTATGATGCGTCATGTTTCGACGTTGATCCGTTCCAGCCTATGCCTGGTGGTTGCGGAAGCCTCTGGCCCTTCGAGGTCGGCCGTTTCGTGGAAATCCCGTATACACTGCCGCAGGATCACACCCTCTTTGTGGTGCTGCGCGCAGGCGACAACTCGATCTGGAAGCGCAAGACAGAATGGCTCGCACGCCACCATGGGATGGCGTGCCTGATCACCCATCCCGACTATCTGCTTCTCCCGGCCACCATGGCCCACTACCGCGACTATCTGGAGTACATGCAGAACCGGTCCGGCGTGTGGCGGGTGCTCCCCCGCGACCTCGCGGCCTACTGGCGGGGCCGGAACCGCGCCGCTGAGCGCCCATCCAAGCCCCATGAGCACGATCCCCGCCGCCCCCCGTCTGCACGCGCATAAGTACCTGCTTGCGCTCTGTGACATCATGGCCCTGGTCGTGGCGTTCCATGTTTCTTACATGCTCCGCAACGAACTCTTCGCCTGGCGCGGCGACGACTACATGGCCACCTACCGGCACGCCATCTTCCTGGCCGCCCTCATGCCGCTGGTGCTGGCCTATTTCCGCCACTGCTACCTGTACCGCGACCTGGCCTTCCGCCCCTCCTCTGAACACCTCGAGGTGCTGACACGGGCATGGGTCGTCGTGGTAGCCGTTTTCATCACGCTGTCCTTCTTCTTCAAGGTCCAGTTGTTCCTGGAGCACCGGATCACCGTATTCCTGTTCCTGCTCCTGGGCTGGCTCGGGCTTTACCTCGGACGCTTCGTGGTGGTCCCGCGGCTGGTTCGGCATCGCGCGTTCGCCTCCGGCCTCGTACGGCGCGCCGTGTTCGTCGCGCCGCAGGACGTGGCGACAAAACTTGCCCGCCGTCTGGCCACCTCCACCACCCTCGTGACCCAGGGCATGGGGTACCTGGACTCCACGCCAGCGGCGACGGCCTCCGCCCTGCCCCACCTCGGCACTCCAGCCGACCTCGAGTCGGTGTTGCGCCAGCACGCGGCCGCCGAGGTGTTCGTCGACCTCCCCGGTGTCGGCTGGGACGCCGTCCAGACCCTCCTCGATACGGCGCGTCGGAATCATGTCGGGGCCCGCGTGGCCCTGCGCCACTTCGGCGGCCTTGTCGGCCACGGCATCCTGCTCCCCGACGTCGAGCAGTGCCCGGGTGGCCTGGAACACAGCGTTCATCGTGAACATGGCCAGCGCGCGATTGGAGATGGTGGTCCGCTCATAGTCGATGCGCCCTTGAAAGATCGGC
>CAJBES010000115.1 GCA_903952145.1 uncultured Opitutaceae bacterium
CGGTCTTGCCGAGCTTATGGAGCAACTCCTCGTTGGTGCGATGCTTGCGCAATGCAGCCGTGAGTGTCTCCATGGCCTCGACGGGATTCAAATCCACCATCATGCGACGCAGCTTGCGGATGGCTTCGAGATGCTGGGGCGGGAAAAGTTTCTCCTCTTTACGGGTGCCGCTCTTGGGAATATCAATGGCTGGATAAAGCCGCCGGTCGGAGAGCTTGCGGTCGAGAATAAGCTCCATGTTACCGGTGCCTTTGAACTCCTGGAAAATGAGTTCGTCCATGCGCGAACCGGTGTCCACCAAGGCGGTGGCGACGATGGTCAGCGAACCGCCATCCTCAATCTTGCGGGCGGAGGCAAACATGCGGCGCGGAATCTCCAGCGCGCGGGCGTCCACCCCGCCGCTCATGGTGCGGCCGGAGGTGCCCTGGGCGTTGTTGTAGGCGCGGGCGACGCGGGTCAGCGAGTCCATCAGCACGAAGACGTCGCGACCACTCTCCACCATGCGGCGGCAGCGCTCGATCATGAAGCGAGAGAGGCGGACGTGGGTTTCCAAGTCCTGATCGTTCGAGGAAGCCACGACCTCGGCCTTCACGGAGCGCTGGAAGTCGGTGACTTCTTCGGGGCGCTCGTCAATCAGCAGCACCATCACATGGACATCGGGATGGTTGGTGGTAACGGCGTTGGCAAGCTGTTTGAGAATGGTGGTCTTGCCCGTGCGGGGCGGGGCGACGATGAGTCCGCGCGTGCCCTTGCCGATGGGCGTGACGAGGTCAATGACCCGGGTCTCGACCATCTCCGGCGTGGTTTCGAGACTGAATTTCTCGATGGGATCAATGGTGGTGAGGTTCTCGAAACGGACGGCCTTGACGTATTGGTCAAAGGACATGCCGTTGACGCGATCCACGAAGCGGAGCTGCGGGCTGCTGCCGCGGTGTGGCGCCTGCACGGGGCCTTCGATTAGGCTGCCCTCGCGCAGGAAATTGCGCTTGATGGTGTCCGGCGTCAGGAAGATGTCGCTGGGCTTGGGGTGGAAAAAGTTATCCGGCGTGCGGAGGAAGCCGAAGCCTTTCTCGGAAACCTCGAGATAGCCCACGCCATAAAGCGTGGCCTGACTGCGGTCCTGAGCAGGTGGCGGGTGATTGCCTGAATTCATGCGTTGGTCGTGTGTCAAGGCACCCTAGAAATCAGCCAGGAAAAAGGGCTGGGGAACGAACTGTGGGGAGCTGCAGCGGGGTGACCCGTAACCAGTGTTAGAAGCCGCACCCGGCCGCGCAGGGGCCGTTGACGGGCAAAGAAGTAAGGGCAAAGCGTTGACGGTGCAACTTCTTTTTCCGGTTTCTTTTGCGGACGTTCGCGTGCGAAACCGTCCCGTTCTCCGGATTCTGCCCGCTGTGGTCCAGCAACCGAAGCTCCGTCGCTGGCGCTCTCGACCGGCGCACTCCAAAGCGATGCCGTCACGATCAATTCTTCCCCGCCGCCCAGGCCGTCCCCAGCCGGAGGAGTTGGGGCACGACGGAGTTGGTGTAAGCCTTAACGTCGTGGCCAAGGGTCGTGAGGAAGACACGACCTTTGCCAAAGTCGCGGACGAAGGCTTGCGGATGCTGCTGCTGGTCCACCGACGACTTCGCCTGCGCCAGCAGATGGATGCGCGCGTCACCCACGAGGCAGGTGTAGAGTTCGTCATCGGTCACGAAGTCACTCAGACCGCGGGTCACGGGGTGGTCTTTGTCCCCGATCTCGACGGTGAATGGCCCGCGGCGGTCGTGCTGCGTGCCGCTGGTGCCGCGCCAGACACGACCGAGCAGGCGGGCAAACTCCGGCCATTCTCCGTGCCACGCGCCGCAGGCGAAATGCACACTCACCAGACCGCCGCCATTCGCCACATAGCGCTGGAGGTTCTCTCTCGCCGCCGCGCCGGGGCTGGGCACCTCCCAGTTTTGGAAATGCAGCAGCACGACGTCGTAGTTGTTAATCGAGGCCGAATCCAGGAAGGCCGGATCCTCGACGACGCGCACGTCTGCGCCGCCACCTTGCTCCAGAATGCCTTTGAGCACCGGCGCGGTCTGGCGCCATTCGTGCGCCGGGTAATCCACGCCGGTGACGAGCAACACGCGGCTACGCTTGGCCGCGACCGACGGAGCTTGAGCGAACGCGGGCCGGGCAAGGGCGAGCAGCGCGAGGGCGAGCAGGCAGGGCAGAAATCTCATGGGCAGGGTGTGGGGGAGATCAACTCACGCGGCGGGCTTGGCCGGTTTGAAGAGCAGGGGAGTGATGTCCGAGCGGCCGGGGATCTGAGTGGGATAACCGCCGTTCGGGCCAGGCTTCACGGGCGGCTCCATGCCATCGTGACAGTCCTGCGGCAACGGCGGATACGCGAAGTCAGAGGTATTGATATGGTCCCAGGTGATCTCTTTGCCGGTATAGCAGGAGAGTTGCCCCATAATGCCAATCATGGTGCTGCGGGCCATGTAGTCGCCGGCATTGACAGGCTTGCCGGAGCGAATGGCGGCGAAGAGTTTGTCATGCTCGATCTGATAGGGATCGCCCTGTCCGCGCCAGCGCCAATTCTCAGCGCCCCAGATCTGGCAGGCGGTGATGGATGCGCGGCCTTTGCTGCCGAGGATAATGCTCGACGACTCGTCGTAACAGCCGGTGGTGGTGCGGCAGAAGGCATACAGGCGGACCTTGTTGGCGAACTCATAGACGACCGAGTGATGGTCGAAGACATTGCCATAGACCGGCTCAGTCATGGTCGAGCGTCCGCCCAGCCCGTGGCATTTCACCGGGGCGAGGTCGTGCATCACCCAACTCGCGCGATCCAAGTTATGCACGAGGGATTGGACGACATCGTCGCCCGAGAGCCAGGTGAAGTGGTATTGGGTGTAACACTGCCATTCGAGTTCGCTCAGGCCGGCCGGGCGATCCACGATGCCGTAGGGAGCACGCAGAAAATTCTCCTCAATGGCCACCACGTCGCCAATGGCGCCATCGTGAATCCGCTGGATGGTTTCGATATAGCCGGGATGGTGGCGGCTGTGCAAGCCGGATTGAACACTCAAGCCCTTTTGCTTGGCTAGCTCACAAGCGGCCTGGACCATTTTGATGCCATACGGATCAATGCCGTGGGGCTTCTCGACAAAGACATGTCTGCCAGCTTCGATGGCGGCCTTGAGATGCAACGGATGGAACTTGGCCGCATTGGCAACCAACACAACATCAGACGCCGCAATCACCTGCTGGTAACTATCGAAGCCGGTGAGGCAATGGTCGTCGGCCACCTGGACTTGGGCGCCTTTCTGCACCTTGTCCATCTCGGCCTTGATGGTGTCGCGTGAGTTGCGGACCCGACTGGCAAAGATGTCGCACATCGCCACCAAACGCGCGCCTGGATCGGCGGTGAGCGCCTGCACACCGGCCCCGGTGTTGCGTCCGCCGCAGCCAATCATGCCGACTTTGATGACGTCACTGCCCGCCGCGTGGGCGGAGGCGGCGACACTGAGGGCGCTGGCGGCGGTAGCGGCGGTCTTGGGTTTGGTGGCGCAGCCGGCGCCGAGAGCGGTGCCAGAAGCAGCGACGGCGGAGGTCTTGAGAAACTGGCGGCGGGTGAATTGAGTGATGAAGTTCATAGTTTTAGCAAGCGAATGCGAGATGAGGGACAGAGTTATTTGGTTTCTTGGATGCCGAGTTCTTTCAAAGTGGCGCGTAGCCAGGCGAGCGATTGTTCGATCATGGGGCCGGCCTGACCCTCACATTCGATGCTGAGTGCGCCGGCGTAGCCGTGGTCGCGGAGGAGCGCGAGACACTGCTTGATGTTGCC
Organism: uncultured Opitutaceae bacterium; assembly: GCA_903952145.1. Taxonomy (GTDB): domain Bacteria; phylum Verrucomicrobiota; class Verrucomicrobiia; order Opitutales; family Opitutaceae; genus UBA2377. Next base: position 3,818 of record CAJBES010000115.1, read on the forward strand.
GGCGTTCACGCCGCCGCCCAGGGAGCACTGACTGACCGCGATACCGGTGGCCCCGCCGCGCAACGCCGCCGCGAGTGACTCAGAGACATCCTTCACATGGACATGGCTCACGCGCTTGAGAAAGCGCTTGAGGAACTTCACCGGGTCATTGCCGGCGATGAAGGTATTGCCGGTATCCATGTTCACCCGGAGATAGGGACTCTTGCTGAAAGCCTGCATCTCGGCCATGCGATCAGGGTTGGTGGTGAAGTAGCCGTGTGGCTCGATGTTCACGATGACCTTGTGCGCCTCGGCCACGCGCAGGATTTGCTCGTAGCTCTGCTTCATCATCGCCATCGCCTCGGGGTCTTTGAGGCCTTCGGGCGCGTGGAGACCGTCGGTGGTATCTACGCACGGGCAACCGATCTGCGCGGCCCAGGCGATGGACTTCATGACGTAAGGCACGCCGCGGAGCGGGCCGTCCTCCTGCGAGAGCGGATAAGCGGCATCCACCTGCGAGAACTGCACGCCATACTTGTCCATCTTGCGGCGCAGCAGCGCTGGGTCTTCGTAAAGGGCGACGTGCGGCTGATAGCCCAGGCCGTGAATCCAACTCACGCCGTCAATGAGGCCGCACTCGATGTAGCTGACCTTGTTTCGTTGGGCCCATTGGAGGCATTTTTCGAAGGACCAATAGGCGGAGTTGAAGGCATCGGTATGGAATCCAATTTTCATAGTCGTGTTTGGTGGAACGTGAGGGGGCTTTTGTCGGGCGAGTGTGTTGCCGTTGATCGTGATACTGCCGCCGCTGGTCGGAGAGAG
>CAJBES010000116.1 GCA_903952145.1 uncultured Opitutaceae bacterium
ATGAGCCGCCAACTCGCTCTCGATACGATCGCCATGAAAGCCGTGCCGCGCTTCGCGCGCACGGAATACAGCCTGGAATACCAGCAGCCCGGCCTGCGGCCCGCGCCCGGGTCCGACGCCAGCGCGGTGCTGCGCGAGCTCTACGCCCGATGGGACCTGGATTTTCTCTGGTGCATCCAGGACGGCCTGCGCGCCGACTGGGCGCAGTGGGGCCGCAACACCGACATGGGCCACGCCGAATACGCGTCCGACGGCAGCGACCTGCGCAAGCCCAACCACTGCCCCTTCGAGACCGTCGAGGAGATCTGGGCCTTCGACGCGGTCAAGGAGTACGGCCTGCCCACCATGGCCGAGCAGGTGGCCGCCTACGAGGAGTGGCTCGCCGTGAAGCGCCGCGACTATCCCGGCCAGCTCTGCACCGGCGGCTACTACAAGACCATCGTCTCCGGCGCCATCCAGGCCTTCGGCTGGGACATGCTGCTGGAGGCCGCGGCCGACCGCGACAAGATGGAGCGGGTCTTCGACTCGTTCTACCGCCGCACCAAGTTTCACATGGACGCCTGGGCGCAGACCAGCGTGGAAGTGATCATCCAGCACGACGACTTCGTGTGGACCGCCGGTGCCTTCATGCGGCCCGAGATCTACCGCGCCGTGATCATCCCGCGCTACGCCGAGCTGTGGAAGCCGCTCAAGCGCGCCGGCAAGAAAATCCTGTTCTGCTCCGACGGGGATTTCCGCGAGTTTGCCGCCGACATCGTCGCCGCCGGCGCCGACGGGCTCATCTTCGAGCCGGTGATGGAGTTTGGCGAAATGGTGGAGAAGTTCGGCCAGACCACCGTGCTGGTCGGCAGCGCCGTGGACTGCCGCGACCTCACCTTCGGCACCTGGGAGACCGTGCGCGCCAGCCTGGATCGCTCGCTCGAACTCGCCCGCCGCTGCCGCGCCGTGATCCTCGCCACCGGCAACCACCTGCCGGCCAACATCCCCGCCCCCATGCTCGAACAATACCGCGCCTACCTGCAGGCCCACCGCAACCGCTGACCCCTCTCCCCATGCGCTGGAACCGTGAACAATACCTCGACCTCATGACCTATGGCCACGCCCCGCGGCCGATGTTCACCGAACTCTTTGGCCCGCTCGTCGGACTCGACGCCGAGTGGCGGGTCCAAGGGGCCTCCGAGGCCGAGATCAACATGAGCGCCTTCGACTGGGATTACGTGCCCTACGTCTTCTGCGGCGGCTACACCAACCTGCAGGGTCCGCCGCCCGTCCTGATCGAGGACAACGCCGAACGCCGCGTGGAGCGCGACTGCCTCGGCCGCGAGATGCTGCTCCTGAAGAAAACCGCGACCATCCCGCTGCCGATGAATTTTCCCGTGCAGACCATGGACGACTGGCTGCGCGTGAAGCCCTTTTTCACCTTCAATCCCGAGCGCATCAAGTGGGATGAGGTCGAGGCCGCCCGGAAGGCGCAGGCGGAAGGCAGCCTCGTCTGTGCCTATATCCCCGGTGCCTTTGACATTCCCCGTGAGCTGATGGGTGAGGAAATCGCCTGCCTCGCCTACTATGAGCAGCCCGAGCTCATGGCCGACATTCTCGCCACGCTCACCGACACCTGCATGCGCGTGCTGGAGCCCATCAGCGCCAGGCTGCACATCGACCAGCTCATGGTGCACGAGGATTTTGCCGGCAAATCCGGCCCCCTCGTCGGCCCCGTGCAGGTGCGCGAATGCTTCCGGCCCTACTACCGCAAGGTCTGGGATATGCTCGCCTCCCGCGGGGCGCGCATCTTCGAGCAGGATACCGACGGCAACATCAACCCCGTCATTCCCGCGCTCCTCGATGCCGGTCTGACGAGCATCTACCCGATGGAACCTGCCGCCGGCATGGACATCGTGGCCCTGCGGCAAACCTACGGCCGGCGCCTCGCGATGCGCGGCGGCATCGACAAGCACGTGATCCGGCAAGACCGTGCCGCCATCCGCCGCGAGCTCGAATACAAGCTTGTCCCGGCGCTGCACACCGGCTGCGTCTTCGGCCTGGACCACCGCATCCCTAACGGCACGCCGATCGAGAACTACCGCTACTACGTCGCCCTCGGCCGCGAAATGCTGGGCCTGCCTCCGCTCGACCCGGCGAAGACCGGCTGGGCCCGCATGGCGATGTGATACCAATCAACCCAAGTCTTCGGACTTTAACCACGGATTCACGGATAGGCACGGATCCAAACCCATCCATCTGTGATCATGCCAACCGGAGGAGAGATTTGGTCTTTCGCAGGCCGTCCGCTGGCGGACGCTCACAGCGCCTGCAAGCAGGCTGCCTACACTCAATCGGCCCCATCTCATGGGACGTTGGTATTATCCGTGGTAAAAACTTTGCTTTGGGTTTGGTGAATAGTCCAAAAGCCAAAGACGCTGGCATCAGACCCACTCCATGAATCCCGATCCCGCCAACACCGGTAAGCGGTCTACCGAACCCACGGACCTGACCGTGCAGGCGGTCATTGCGCGGCGGACGAGCTGCCGCGCCTATCAATCCAAGCCGGTGCCCGAGGCGCAGGTGCTGCAAATCCTGGAAGCCGCGCGGCTCGCGCCGTCCGCCTGCAACCAGCAGCCGTGGCGCTTTGCCGTGGTGCGCGAAGCCGGGTTGCGGCGGCGCGTCGTGGAGGAGGGCTTCCGGCCCGGTATCAAGATGGCGTGGGCGCTCGACGCGCCCGTTCACGTGGTCGTCGGCATGGAACGCTCCTTTGTGACGCACCGGTTCATGGCCTTCATCGCCGGGGTGGATTACCCCTGGGTGGACATCGGAATCGCAGGGGAGCATCTGGTGCTGGCGGCCACGGAACTCGGCCTGGGCACCTGCTGGATCGGTTGGATCAGGCCGCGGGCCTTGGCCAAAATCGTGGGCTGGCCGCGCTCGGTGCAGCCGGTGATGGTCATCACGGTGGGCTACCCGGATGATTCTGCCCCCGGCGTGCCGCCCGCCCTCCGGCGCAAAGCGCTGACCGAACTCGTGCGGTGGTGGTGAGGCCGGTTGCGGGCCGCTTTCAGCCCGTGGAGGGGCTTGACCTCCAACTGCGCGGCAAACGGCTCGACTCTAAGCGGCGGTCGGGCAGCATGAGCACGCCTCGAAATCCAAGCACCGGGCGCCTGCCCCCGACCTCGCCAACTCCCTGAATTTATCTCTCAAAAATGGTAGTTGCCGTAATTTTGGTAGATGCGCCGCAACCCGCTGAAACGCAGTTGGACTGAATAACACTGATCGGCAAAATATTTATGCGGCAGCTCTTTGTTTACCTTTGTGTTGCAGGAATACTTCTCACGAAGGCGTGCGCTGAAGAAGAAAGAAATCCGTCGATAATCGATGGGGTTTACATGCGAATGACCCGCACCGAGGTGAAGGTGGAGCTTGCGAAATTGAAGTTTAAGATCACGAGGGAGAGCAAAGATGAAATCGTGACAGTAGGTTTCGTTCCGATTTTCGATTCGGTGCAGGAGGTGAGTTTGTTCTTTGTCGAGGAGCAGCTTGCCGCGTGTGCTTCGGCGCCAGCGCAGAAAGAAGAAAAGCAAAAAAAGCCGAACCAGATACCCGAGCCAACGACCGCAAGCGGCCGTGGATCATCGTAAACGTTCCGCGAAGAAGGAGAACATAGGGACATCGAAGTTTTAACCCAGAGGGCCATGGAGATTCGCACCCGGTTCGGCAAATTCGAGACCGCCAAGTACGGCCGGCCGTGGACCAAGGAGGAGATCCTGCAGGGTTTTGTGGTCGATGTCGGCGACCTGACAAAACTCGTGATGGCCAAGAGCGGCATCCGGCACGTCGAAGATGTTGACCGGAAGCTGGCGCATGAGTAGGCGGTTTGCCTGTGGTGTCTCCTGGTGCTCGCCCGAATGTATCACGTCGACATCCAGCAGGAATTCATGGCCACCATGGATGGTCTGGATGCCTGGATCGGTGAAAAACTCAAGGAGCCGAATCTGGAAGGTCGCATGACGCGCGGGCCGTCGCTCAACCCTGATTGAACGGGCTGTTGCCATCCGGCTGGTGCGTGTGCGTCGCTGCCGGGCGCCCGCATTCACACTCGATCCGTCTCGCCCCGGCTGAATCCGTAAGGTGATATGACGGGTAACCCGGCTCCGTTGCCGACCCGAATCCGCCCATGAATCTCTCCGCCCAGTCAGAAAGCGACCGCAAGGCCCTGAGCTTTGCGATGAACCTCTCCCTGTCCATCGGCCTGCTCATGTTCGTCATGAAAATGGGGGCCTATGTGCTGACTGGCTCCGCCGCCATCCTGAGCGATGCCGCCGAGTCGGTGGTGCATGTCGCCGCCGTCATCTTCGCCACCTACAGCCTGCGCCTGTCCTACCAACCCGCCGACGAGGACCACCTTTACGGACACGCCAAGATTTCCTATTTCTCGGCTGGTTTCGAGGGGGCGATGATCGTCCTCGCGGCGTTCTACATCATTTACGTGTCCATCCAGAAATGGCTGGGCGGCCTGCAACTGGAAAATCTTGGTGCCGGCACGGCGCTGACCGCGGCGGCCGCGGCGATCAACGGTGGCCTCGGCGGCTATCTGGTCTGGCTGGGCCGGCGCAAGCACTCACTCATCCTGGAAGCCAACGGCAAGCACGTGCTGACCGATTGCTGGACCAGCATCGCCGTGCTGGTCGGGCTGGCGCTGGTGTGGTTCACAAAGTGGCTGCCCTTCGATCCCATCTGCGGCATTCTCATGGCCTGCAACATCCTCTGGTCCGGGACGGGCTTGATGAAGTCCGCTTTCGGCGGTCTGATGGACAAGACCGACCCGGCGACCTTGGCGAAACTCACCGAAATTCTGAACCGGGAGACGCAGCCGCGCGGCCTGAGCTATCACCATCTGCGGCATCGCAACCTCGGCGATGCCCATTGGGTGGAGGTCCATTTGTTGTTCCCGGCGGGCGCGTCCCTGACCGGGGCACACCGGACCGCCACGGACATCGAGCGGGTGATCGAGGCGTCACTGACCCCGCGGGCCCATGTCACCACGCATCTCGAGTGTGCCTCCGACCACGAGGACTTGCACCCGCACGAAGCGGTCGGGAAACCCGGATTCAAGCCATGAACAAGTGACCGGGCCATGGCGACCCTGGCCGATGGGCCCTCAATACCGCTGGCCGGACTTTTTATAGATGTGGCTCAGCAGCCACGCCGGGCCGATGAGGAGAAACTGCACGTCCTTGAAAAAGGACGGCTTTCTGCCCTCGATCCGGTGGCCGATGAACTGCCCGATCCACGCGAGCACAAAAAGGATCAGGCATATCTGCCAGACCGGCCACGGCGCATACATCGCCAGGGCCAGCACCCCCGCGTAGCAGAACGTCATGAACGCAAAGAGCCCCAGGCTCAGCAGCGGCGACAGCCGCACATAGAAGAGCAGCGCCAGCGCAATCCCGGGCAGCGCCCAGTCAAACCACGGCAGGCGCTCCACCCAAGCCATCGGCCGCGGGATTGACCAGATCAGCCCGATCACGCTGAAAAAGATCACCGGCACGCAGAGCCAGTGGATCAGCTCGTTGGCGGGTTTCTGGTGGCTCTCGCCGTATTCGGCGAACCACTGGTCGGCGGTTTTGCGGGGCATGGCAGGGCGGGGTTTATAGTTTGGCGACGGCGGTTTTCTGCATCGCTTTCAGGTTGATGTCGTGACCGAGGCCGGGGCCGGCGGGGGCCTGCACCATGGCGTTGGGGCCGATGCAGGGCTCGACCACGATGGGGTTCGCCATGACGAGGGTCTCGTAGTAGTGGTTGTTCCGGATCGCGAGGCAGAGGTGGATGTTCTCCACGCCCATGCCGTGCACCTCGGCGCTGAGTTGGAACGAATCAGCGAGGTGCGCCACGCGCAGCGCCCCGGTGATGCCACCCTTGTAGTCGGAACTGGTGCGCACCATGTCGGCCGCCTCTTGGGCGATGAAGTCGGCGACGTTGTAGTGGCAGCCATCGGAGGTCTCCGCCGTGAGCACGGGGATGTCGAGTTGCGCGCAGAGGCGCCGGTAGGCGTTGATGCTGAACTCGCGCATAGGTTCCTCATACCAGAGGTAGTCCGCCGCCTCGAGCGCGCGACCGAGGTAAAGCGATTCGTAGGGGTCGAAACCGGCGGAACCGTCATACATCAACGCGATGCCGGGACCGACGTGCTGGCGCAGGGCGGTGCAGAGCGCAGCGTCTTTGCGCGCGTCACCCCACGCGTGGAGCTTGATGGCGCGGAAACCGCGGGCGAGGCACTGGTCGGCCACGTCGAGGTATTCCTCGGTGGTGGCGTAGGTGACGGTGCTGGCGTAGGCCTCGATCTCATGGCGGTAGCCGCCGAGCAGTTGGTAGAGCGGCAGCTGCGCGGCCTTCGCCGTGATGTCCCACAACGCGGAATCCACCCAGCCCATGACATACATCGGAAATTCCTCGATGCGGTCGATCTCCCACAATTCGTGCCAGAGCCGCTCCTTCATGAGCGGGTCCCGGCCGAGGAGCCACGGCTTGAGGCGCCGCTCGACCAGGTCCAGGGCGAGCGCGCCCCGCGGCGTGCGGCTCCAGCCCTCAATGCCCCCGTCGGTCACCAAGCGCAGCCACGTCTGCTCCGTCGTGGTATCGCTCCCGGGCAGGCCCTGGCGCCAGACAAACATGTGTTTCGTCTGGCTGCGAATAGTGTAGGCGTGGACGGCGATGATTTTCATGGAAAGGCGAGAACCGTTTTCTCAGGCCCGGCCGGGAAATAGGCAATCTTGGACCGGGACGGGTGTTTCGTTCATCTGACCGCGGATAACGGATCAATCAGACGCAACTCAACGGGGTGAAGGGCGCCGCATCCCAATAATACCAATCGCCCCAAGCTTTCAGACTATAACCACGGATGACGGAGAAGCACGGATTCAAACCCCTCCAGCCGTGCTCATCCGTGTGCTCCGTTGTAAAAACTCAGCCTTGGGTTTGGTGCATAGTCCAAAAGTCAAAGGACGCTGGTATCAACAGACCGGCAGTGCAAATGTGATGGAGCCGACGCTGCCGTCACGGAAGTTGGTCTATCCGCGGGAAGACGGGATTGCCCGTGATTTTTTTCACGACAACGCCGCGCCCGGCCGTTATGCCTCCCGGCCTATGTTTGACCTCACGGGTAAAGTGACGTTTGTCCCGGTCGGCGGAGGGTGGAGTTGATCCCGGCCAACAGGACCCTGATGTCAAAGCCTGCCATCACATGACCGCACCCAAGCCCTTGCCGTGTCCGACGCGGCTGTCCGAGTTTGGCGTATCTCCGGTGCTCGCGGCCCGCGGATTGGGCGACAGCCGGCTGGCGCTCGGCCTCGCTGGGCTCGGCGGCACGTGGGGGCCGGTGGATGAGGGGGAATCGCTCGCGACGATTCTGCACGCGCTGGCGAGCGGTGTGCGGGTTTTCGACTCCGCCCCGGCCTACGGCGATGGGGAAAAAATTCTCGGCCGGGCGTTGGCCCAATGGCGCGGCCCGCGGCCGGTTGTGAGCACCAAGATCGGCCGGCTGCCGGCCCGCGACGCGCATGAGTTCGGGTTCGACCATACCTCCGCCGGCCTGCGGGCCTGCCTTGAGCGCAGCCTTGAAATTCTCGGCGTGCCGCAGGTGGACCTGTTGTTTCTGCACGAACCGGATTATCTGCCCCCAGCCGAGCGCCCGCGGGTGCTCGCGGTGCTGCGACAGTTGCAGGCGGATGGGCTCGCCCGGCGACTCGGGCTGGCCGGCGGATGCGGCGCGGACTGGGACGGTTTGTTGGAAACCGGCGCATTCGACGTGGTGATGCTATTCCGGCGCCTCGATCCGTGCACTTTCGACGGTCTGGCGGACGACCTGCCGCGCCTCCGCCGGGCCGGCGTGCTGACCTACGGCGCGAGTCCGCTGCACATGGGGCTGCTTGGCGCGCGTTACGATGATTTTGTCCGTGACCGGCCGGATTGGATCTGTGGCCTGCAGATCGAGCGTGCGATCCGGTTGCAGGCCCTCGCGGAAAAAAACGGCCTGCCGCTCCGCGCATTGTCGCACCGCTTCATGTTCGGCCTCGCTGAAATCGACCGCACGGTCATCGGCGCAAAAAACCGGGCCGAACTCGACACGGCGCTGGCTGACTTCGCCGCCGGTCCGCTGCCGGCGGAGCTGTTTGCGGAGGTCTGTGACCGAAATTATTGACCACGAATGGACGTAAAGGGGCATGCATCCAACAGGCCAATCCTCCTGAATCAAAAGCTTGGGCTGCGCCCAAGCTGCCGTCTGCCGGGGCTAATCGGATAATCCGCAATCCGTCCTGGGGAACTCCGCAGCGATTTTTTCGGCTGTTCCTGACGGCGAATAATCCTGCAGTTCAGGGCTTTATTCGTGTCACTTTGTGTCCATTCGTGGTTGATTGATTTTTTCATGATTTCCCTCCGCTCCGCCGAACTCTTCCGCACGCATCTCAAGGCCCGCATGCCGTTCCGCTATGGCATCGCGACCATGACCGAGGTGCCGCACGTGTTTCTGCGGCTGACCTTTGATTTTGGAGGCAAAGCTCAGGACGGCCTCGCCGCGGACCATCTGCCGCCGAAGTGGTTTACCAAGGACCCCAACCGGGCGCTGCATGATGAGATTGACGAGATGTCCGCGGTCATCCGCGCCGCGGTCAGCCACGCGCACAGCCTCCGGGCCGCGACCCCTTTCGCCTTCTGGCGGGAGCTTTACACCGCGCAGGCGGCGTGGGGCGCGACCCAGAAAATTCCGCCGCTCCTGGCGCAATTCGGCACGTCGCTGGTCGAGCGCGCGCTGATTGATGCGTTCTGCCGCGCCCAGGGCGTGACGCTCGCCGCAGCCCTGCGCGCCAACCGCCTCGGCATCGAACTCGGGGCGCTGCACCCGAGCCTCGCCGGCACGACACCGCGGGACTGGCTGCCGGCGACTCCGCCGGCTGAGGTGTTTGCCCGCCACACCGTGGGTTTGTCCGATCCCCTGACCGACGCCGAGATTCCCGCCGGCGAGCGCGTGGACGACGGGCTGCCACAGTCACTCGTCGCCTGCATCCGTTTCTACGGCCTCAGCCACTTCAAGCTGAAGATCAACGGCGACGCGCCCCGCGACCGCGCCCGGCTGGCGCAGATGGCGGAAATTTTCACCCGCGAATGTCCCGCGGGTTTTGCGTTTTCGCTCGATGGCAATGAGAGCTTCCGCGAGGTCGCGCCGTTTGCGGATTACGTGCGCGAAATGCAGGCCGGGGTGGGCGGGCCGAGGTTCTGGGCGCAGCTGCTCTTCATCGAGCAGCCGTGGCACCGCGATGTGGCGCTGACGCCCGCGATCGGCGCGCTGGCCCGCGCCTGGCCCGACCGGCCCCCGATTATCATCGACGAGTCCGACGCTGCACTCACCAGCTTGCCTGCGGCACTCAGCCTCGGTTACGCGGGCACGAGTCACAAAAACTGCAAGGGCATCTTCAAGAGCGTGGCCAACGCCAGTCTGCTCGCCCAGCGCCGCGCCGCGGGCCTCCCTGCCATGCTCAGCGGCGAGGATCTGTCGAATATCGGTCCGGTGGCGCTACTACAGGACCTCGCCGTGGCGGCGTGCCTCGGGGTGACGAGCATCGAGCGCAACGGCCACCACTATTTCGCCGGGCTCAGCCAGTTTACCGCGGCGATGCAGTCGCACATCCTCGCGCATCACGGCGACCTCTACATCCGCAGCCAGGCCGGCTGGCCGCGGCTCGATGTGCGCGGCGGCCGGCTGCCGTTGGGCTCGGTGCTGCGCGCGCCTTTCGGCTGCGCCCCCGGGCTGGACCTGTCGGGCTTGCCCATGGAAAGTTTGGCCTGAAAAGCCCCCGCCTAGGGCAAGGCACGGGAGGATCCGCCTTTGCTCAGATCGCGGGCATGACGTTGCCGCCACAGACGGGCAGGTAGACACCGGAGATGAAGCTTGCGAGGTCGGACGCCAGAAAGGCCACGGCGTTCGCGATGTCCTGGTCCGTGCCCCATTTTTTCAACGGAATCGCGTCCCGATAGGAATCAGGACGGCCGGCGGCGGGGCGGGTTTCGCTGACCATCCAGCCCGGGGCGATTTGGTTGACCGTGATACCGTGCTCGCCAACTTCCCGGGCCAGCACGCGCAGCAGGCCGTCCATGCCACGCTTGCCGGAAACATAGGCGGACTGGTTCGGGGTGTTTTGCATCGCACACTCGGTGTTGATAGCGATGACACGGCCGCGTTTTTTTGCGATCATGTCCGGGATGAAGGCCTGCGCCATCAGCACGTTTTGGAGGACACAGCTCTCGAACTGCGACCGGTAGTCGTCGGGCGATTGCTCCAGCACCTTCATCCACTGATACTGGATGACCGCGTTGGTGACGATGATGTCGGGTGCGCCGAGCCGCGATTTCACGGCATCGCGCATCCGGTCGATCCCGGCCTTGTCGGTGATGTCCGCCTGAAAAATCTGGGAACCAGGCAACTCCTGCTGCAACGCGGTCGCCCGGTCGGTGGCCTGGTGGTAGTGGATGCCGACGCATGCGCCGCAGCCGGCGAGGGTGCGGGTGATGGCGCGGCCGAGTTCGCCGGTGGCACCGGTCACGAGGGCCACGCGGCCAGTCAGGTCGATCTTCATGCGCACACCGCCTGATGGCCGCCGTCCACGATGAGGCCGACGCCGTTGATGTAGGCCGCCTCGTCGGAGCAGAGCAGGGCGACGGCGTTGCCGATGTCCTCGGGCGTGCCGATCCTGCCGACCGGGACGCGTTGCTTGACGAAGGCGGCGGGCTCGGGCTTTTCCCAGTGAAACCGCGTCATGTCGGTGAGGATCATGCCGGGGGCGACGCCGTTGCAGGTGATGCCCTTGGGGCCAAGGGCGATGGCGAAGCTTTTCATCAGCATGTGCAGCCCGGCCTTTGACGCGGCGTAGTCACCCTGCGCGGCCGAGCTGACGTTCACCGCCAGCGAGGTGATGAAAATGATGCGCCCGCCCCGGCCGCCCCGGATCATCTCCTTCGCGACCAGTTGCGTGCAGTGGAAGGCGCCGTGCAAATTCACGTCGATTGTCTTTTTAAACATCTCCCCGCTCATCTCCATGATATCCACAAACGGGCAGATGCCTGCGTTGTTTACGAGAATGTCGATCCGCCCGAAGTGCTTTATCGTTTTGCGGACCAGGGATTCTACTTGGGGCCGGACGCTGATGTCGCAGGCCAGCCCGAAGGTTTTGACCCCGGTGGCGGCCGCCAGTTGTTTGGCGGATTTGCGGGCGGCGGTGCCGTTCATGTCGGCGATGACGATCTGCACCCCCTTGTGGGCGAGGCAGGTGGCGATGCCAAAACCGATGCCGCGCGCGGCACCGGTGATGAGGGCTACTTTGGCTGGCATGGGTTTTGGAGGTTTGGTCTGGGACAGGCCGGAAGATGTGCCGCCCCAGGCCGTCTCCGGCAAGGCTGCAATTGGTGTTGGTGTCTGCGGCACATGCGAAACCAGACAGAAGGCTCCGTCCGGGCAAAGAAATCTATTGGGTTACATTACTCCGGAAGGTGCGGCCGGAGATTAGGCTGCGGGCGGCGGCCGGCTTTGCCCAAGCGGGCCGCGAGCAAGAATGGCATCGCCGCGTTGCCCGGCGCACGTTGCATTGAGCCGCAGTTTACCCAGAGACCCCGCGCGCGGCTGGTTGCGGCATTGCACGATTAAACCCGTCGCCATTTTTCCCCATCGTCCAGAGCGGAATTTCACTTATTATGTGCCCCCCGGGGTGGGGAAGGGCGGGTGGCGATGGCGCCTGGTTTCGGCGGGCGCGGGCGAAAAAAAGCCCGGGCACGCGGCCCGGGCGGGGAGAACGATTACGATTACGACTACGTCGGCTTGAGCGATTATCTCACGACGCGGGCGCCGCCGCCCTTGATCTGCTTTTCGACTTCCTTGAGGGTGGCCATGGAGGTGTCGCCGGGGGTGGTCGAGGCGAGGGCACCGTGGGCGGCGCCGTATTCGACGTCGTCCACAGCTCCCCATACGAAATCCCCGCCTGGTCCAGAAAACGCTTCTGCTCCAATAGATCGCCCCCGAACGCCGCCGGACAACTCAACCATCGTCACGGGAGAACCCCCAGTCTGTCCGGCAGCAACCGCTCGAACAGTCTGGCTGATGGGAGTCCGAACGCCGGATCGTCCTCAAAGACTTCCAAAATGACGCAGGTATCGACGATCCACATTCAGGATTCCCCCTCGCGCAGTTCCTTCATCCAATCCTTCGTGCGCCTGGGAGTGGACCCCATTTTGCGCCCATAACCCAGGACGGACAACGGACCGGGAGCCTTCTTCTGCGGAGCAAACACGCGAAATTCATGGTCGGAGACGGCCTCAAAGCGGAGCTTCTGGCCGGCCCGCAGGTGCAAGTCCTTGCGGAGGTCGGCCGGCAGGGAGATCTGCCCGCGTTCCGTGAGGGTGCTTTCGTTCATGCCACAAACGCATCATGTAATAACGTCATATCAAGTTTTGGGGAAAATTGAGTTTTGCCCGCGGAAAACGTCTCGACAGCCGGGCGGGGGAGGGCGAAAGCATGGCCCGCTAGCTGCTACGCCCAAGCCGTGATTCCCACCGATCCAGATTCCGCCCGTTGGTATGCCGAGGAGTTGCAGCCGCATGCCGCCGACCTCCGCACCTGGCTGAAGAACCGGTTTCCGGCCCTGAACGACCCCGACAACCTGGCCGAGGATGCCCTGATCCGGGTCTGGCAGGCCCACGGCACCACCACGATCGAGTCGCCCCGGGCCCTGCTGTTCACCCTGGCCCGCAACCTCGCCCTCGATGAACTGCGCCGTCGCCAAATTGTTTCTTTCGAGTCCGTAGCGGAAATGTCCGCGCTGCCCGTCTATGCGGATGGACCCACGGCCGCTGAAGCGGCCGCGACCAACCAGGAACTCGAAATCTTGACCAAGGCCATCCAATCCCTCCCCGAACGCTGCCGCCAGGTGCTGACCTTGCGGAAGATCTACGGCTTGTCCCAGAAGGAGATTGCTGCGCAGCTCGGCATCGCCGAGCACACGGTCGAGGCCCAGGTGGGCATGGGCATGCGCCGCTGCGCGGTGTTCCTGGCCAAACACGGTCTCCCCTGATTCTTCCCTTTCTTTTCCCCGACTTGAGCCGACCACGGCAGAGTTAACATGAACCCCAACCCTCTCACTCCCCCTGACTCCGACGCAACGGAGGCGGCCGCCTGGCTGGCGCGACGCGATCGCGGCCTGACCGCGGCTGAGCAGGATGCCTATCTGGAATGGCTGCGCGCCGATCCCGCCCATGGGCAGGCCCTCAAGCAGCAGGAGCGCGTCTGGTCCGTCCTTGACCACCTCGAGCAATGGCGCCCGGCCCACAGCGCCGCGCCGAATCCCGACCTGCTCGCCCCGCCCCGTTCGCGCCGGCCGTATTGGCTGGCCGCGGCCGGCCTCGCGCTGGCGGCGGCTTTGGCCGTGTTGATCACGGTGCCGCGCTCCGCCTTGCCGACCGCGCCGGCCGACCTCGCTCCGCGTCGCGAGGCCATCGTGCACCCCGGACCCGAGCGCCGCACCCTGGACGACGGTTCGGTCGTCGAGCTCAACCACGACGCGAGGATCGAGGTCATCTTCACCGCCCGCGAGCGCCGGGTGAAGCTCGTGCACGGCGAGGCCTACTTCACCGTCGCGAAGAATCCCGACCGCCCCTTCATCGTCGAGGCCTCCGGGGTCGCCGTCCGCGCCATCGGCACCGCCTTCAGCGTGGCCCTCGGGCGCACCGATGTCGCCGTGCTGGTCACCCAGGGCAGCGTGCAGGTCATGGATCAGGCCCGCACCACGGACCTCACCGCCGGCCAGCGCACGGTCGTGCGGCTCATCCGGCTGCGCCCGACCAGCAAGGCCGCGGCCGTGCCGCCCCCGCCGCCGCAGGTGCAGGACGTCACCCCCGCGGAGGTCGAGCGCGCGCTGTCCTGGCAGGGCATGCGGCTCGAGTTCGTCGAGATGCCGCTGCGCGATGTCGTGGCCTCCTTCAACCGCTACAATCACCGCAAGCTCCGCGTGGACGAGGCCGCCATCGCCTACCTCCTGATCGGAGGCAATTTCCGCTCCGACAACGTCGACGCCTTCGTGCGCCTGCTGGATTCCGGCTTCGGCATCACGGCCGAGCCCAACGGCGACGAGCTGCGGCTGCGCCGGGCGAAGTAGGGGAAAATCCCCTGTTGTTGAACATATTGCGGGGTTTTCAGTCCGTTTCAAGCCGGGGCCCAGCCGGATGTTTCACACGAATTATGACAGGGAGGCGTAGCGGAAATCCTCATGCCGTCCGTCTGCACCCCGACCTGCTTACACACCCATGACCTATCCATCCCTGCCTGCCCGGACTGCGGTCCGGATGTTGCGCGGCCTGTTACTGGCCGCTTTCGGTATCGTAGCGGTGACCTTGTCGGCCCTGGCCGCCGAGGCGCCCAAGAAGTCCTTCGACCTGCCGGCCGCCGATGCGGCCGAGACGTTGAAGGCGTTCACCGCGCAATCGGGCGAGCAGATCATCTACCCGGTTGAGACCGTGCGCGGCGTGCAGACCAAGGCCGTCAAGGGCGAGTACACCTCCCGCGAGGCACTCGACCTCATGCTGGCCGGCACAGGCCTCACCATCGTGCAGGACGCCGGCACCGGCGCCCTGGCGATCCGGAGGGAAACCGACCCAAACGATCTGAGGGCGACGCAGGTCGCGGACGCCCGGCAAGCTGAACCGGCAGCCAAGATCCTCATGCTCACCGCCGTCGAGGTGCTCGGCTCCCGCATCCGCCAGACCGAGTTCGAAGGCCCGTCCCCGGTCAGCACCTACAACGACGAGTACATCAAGAGCACCGGCGCCATGACGCTGGCCGACTTCCTGAACCGCATCCCGCAGGCCTATTCCGGCATCTCGGCCGGCCGCGGCAGCGCGCCCGACGAGTTCAATCCGGATTTCGGCGTCCGCACCGAGACGTCCCAGCCCGCCTTCAACTTTGTACTCGGCGTCTCCGCCGCGATCCCGACCCAGACCGGCGTCTCAGGCGTGTCGCTGCGCGGCCTCGGCTCCGGCTCCACCCTCGTCCTCGTGGACGGCCGCCGCGTGGCGCAGTCCGCCAATGGCAACCGTGCGACGGACACCCGCCAGAGCTTCGTCGACCTCAACACCATCCCGCTCGGCATGATCGAGCGCATCGAGGTCATCACCGACGGCGCCTCGGCCATCTACGGTGCCGATGCCGTCGCCGGCGTGATCAACATCGTCCTCAAGAAGAACTACACCGGCACCGAGGTGGCAGGCGGCTACAAGGCCTCCGAGCACGGCGGCGGCCGCGAGCGCAACACCTCCGTCACCACCGGCTTTGCCTACGGCAAGCTGAGCGGCACCGTTACCCTCGACTATTACGACCGCCAGAACCTGGCCGCCTCGGACCGCGAGTTCGCGGCGAACCAGGATCACACGGGTCGGGCGGTGGGCACCAACCTCACCACCGGTGCCGCGTTGATGGGCCGCAATTACACCCTCCTCTGGGGTTATCCGGCGGTGGTCCAGGCCTCGGGTGGTACCGTTTCCGGTACCTTCAACGCCATCCCTGGTGTGCGCGTCGTCGCGGTGCCGGTCGGCGCCAGCGCTACTCCCACGATTGCGCAGTTCACTCCGGTCACCACGATCATCCCTCCGGCTAGCGTCGTTAACGCCTCCGGCCAGCGCCGCATGAATACCACCGAGTTCCTCGACCTCATCCCGAAGTCCGAACGCCGCGGCGCCAACGCCAACCTCAAGTACCGCCTCAACGACAAGGTCCAAGCCTACGCCAACTATCGCACCAGTGAGTCGAAGGCGGTCTCGCGCTCGCAGCCGGTCACGTCCATCACGGGCGGCTTCGGCTCGGCCGTGCTGCTGCCGGCCGCGTACAATCCGTTCAACCAGAACGTGAATGTCGGCATGATCCTCGCCGAGTGGGGCTCCACCTCGCAGAACGCCCGCACGGTGGATGACGCCGTCAATGCCGGCCTCATCGGCCTGGTGGGCGCCTGGCAGTGGGACCTTAACGTTGGCTGGCAGAAGCAGGCTAATCGCCAGGTCACCCGCAACTTCCATGGCCCCGGCCTCGCCAACCTGCTGATCAATGCCGATCCCGCGCAGCGGTTCAATCCGTTCACCGACTACACCGCGTCCGGCGCGCCGTCGCAGTTCGCGATCCTCGACACGCTGACGATCCTCCCCGAGGTCTACAGCACGTCCACGTACAACAGCGTCGACTTCACCGCCGACGGCGACCTGTTCGACTACTGGGGCGGCACCATCAAGCTGGCGGCCGGCGGTTCGGCCACGACCAGCGAGGTCTGGAGCCGTTCGCGCGCCTACTCCACCGCCGTGGTGCCGGTGGTGACCGACACGGTCGTCGAGGGTGCGCAGGACACCAAGGCCCTGTTCGCCGAGATCTTCTTCCCCGTCTTCGGCAAGCAGAACGCCCGCACGATGTTCCAGCGCCTCGATTTCCAGGTGGCCGGCCGCTACGAGGAAAACGGCCCCTTCGACGCCTCCGTGCCGAAGATCGGCCTGTCGTGGAGCCCGGTTCAGTCGGTGCTTTTCCGCACCAGCTGGAGCGAGGGTTTCCGCGCCCCGTACGTGACCGAGTACCTGGTCTCCCAGCCGAACTTCAACTCCTCGGTGTCCGACCCCCGCCGCACGCCGCCCTCCACGACGGGTGTCGTCGTCTCGCGCGGCTCCAACCCGAACCCGGAGCCGGAGTTCTCCGAGACCACGTTCGTCGGCGTCGTGTATGAGCCGGAGTTCGCCAAGGGCCTCAGCCTCCAGGCCAACTACTACAACACCGAGCAGAAGGACGTCCTGCAGGTCATCTCCGCGCAGAACATCCTCAACAACGAGGCGCTCTTCCCGGAACGCGTCACGCGCGCCCCGGCTTCGGCCGCCGACATCGCCCTCGGTCAGCCCGGCCAGGTCACCGCGATCGACACGACCTTCATCAACTTCGGCACGATCGTGAGCAAGAGCCTGGACTTCGTCGCCGACTACGTCCTGCCGTGGGAAGACCTCGGCCGCGTCCGCATCAACCTCGCCGCCAGCCGCAACCTCGAGTCCACCCGCCAGGTCGCCCCCGGCCAGCCGGCCGTGGTGCTTGAGGAAGACACCGCATCGCCGCCGAAGTGGAAGTACAACACCGCCGTTTTCTGGAGCAAGGGCAGCTGGAACGCCGCGGCCTTCCTCTGGTACCTTGACGGCTTTAAGACCAACAGCGCCGGCAGCAACCTCGTGCAGAACAGCGTGTCGTCGGTGTACTTCCCGACCCCCTCCGTGACCAAGCTCGACCTGCGCGCGGGCTATGAGTTCAAGGACGGCGTCTGGCGCGGCTACGGCAAGAAGCTCCGCGTCAGCGTCGGTGTGAGCAACGTCTTCGACAAGGAACCGCCGTTCTCCGACACGCTCTGGGGCTTCAACGCCGGCCTGCACAGCCAGTTGATCCTCGGCCGCACGTACGAGTGCTCGTTCCTGCTGCCGTTCTAATTGTAACCGCCGGGTTCCAACGACCCGGCGGTGGCCCCACTTTCCTTCATGAGCTTTTCGTCCCTTCGTCTCCTTGCACTCTTCTGCAGCAGTCTGCTCATGGGCAGTGTTGCGTTTGGGGCTGATGCCCCCGCCTCTCCGCCGGCGGCCAAGCCGGCCTCGAAGAAGATGTTCGCCGGCCCCCGGGCCGGTGAGCTTGCGCCGGAGCTGCTGGCCGTCGGGAGCGATCGCCGGGAGCTGAAGCTTTCCGACTATCGCGGCAAAATCGTGCTGCTGGATTTCTGGGCGACGTGGTGCGGACCGTGCGTCGCCTCGATGCCGCACAACAGCCAGTACGCCGATAAATTCGCCGGCGACGGGCTCGTGGTGCTGGCCGTCTGCGTCTCCGACACCCGCGAGAACTACGACGGCTGGGTCAACAAAAACGCGGCCGCCTTCAAGTTCACCACGGCACATGATCCCGCCGGCAAGGACCGCGCCAAATCCGCCGTCACCGCCCAATGGGGCGTGAGTATGCTGCCGGCGATCTTTGTCGTCGACCGTGAGGGCCGGATCGTCGGTCGCGCCGGCGGCGGCGGCCCCAACGAAAATCCCGCGGTCGTCCGTCTCCTTGCCAAGGCCGGCCTGCCCGTCGACGTCTCCCACCTGCCGCCGCCGAAATAAGGCGTGCGGCGCCGTCCGGTTTTTCAGCCCAATCCATCCTGCCGTTCCGTAACTGTCCGCCCAAAGCGCGGTCCTATTTATACTCTCATGAAAAAACTCCCCCTGCTTCTGGTCGTCTGCGCCAGTCTGTTCGCCTCCGCGCTTTGTGCGCAGACCCCCGCCACGGTCCCGGCCTCCGCCGACGCCCCGGCCTTCACCCGCCCCGGACCCAAGGTCGGCGACCTCGCCCCCGACTTCACCGTGATTGATGCCGCCGGCAAGGCAGTGAAGCTCTCCGACTTTCGCGGCAAGCTCGTGCTACTCGACATCTGGGCCACGTGGTGCGGACCGTGCGTCGCCTCCATGCCGCACAACAGCGATCTCGCGGAGAAGTTTGCCAAGGACGGCTTCGTCATCCTCGCCGTCTGCGCCTCCGACTCGCGGGCGAACTACGACGGCTGGGTCAAGCGCAACGCCGCCAAGTACAAGTTCCTCACCGCGCATGATGCCGCGGGCAAGGACTGGGACCAGTCCGTCTTCAACACCGCGTACGGCGTGAGCGGTTTTCCCACGCTCTACATGATCGGCCGCGACGGCCGCGTGGTCGGCATGACCGCCGGCGGCGGGCCCGGCGAGAATCCCCACGTCACCCGGCTCCTCGCCAAGGCGGGGTTGCCGATCGATCTCTCGCACCTGCCGCCCGAGCCGGCGGCCGGACCTAAGTCCATCCCGATGATGGGCAAGACCGCCGCCATCCCGGCCTCGGGTAAGAGCGCCGCTCTGCGCCCGCCGACCATCCAGCTTGGCAACGTCAAGTACGGCGACGAAATCGCCGATTTTGCCGCCATCGGCTTGGACGGCGGCGAAGTGAAGCTGTCCTCCTTCAAGGGCAAGCCCGTGCTTGTCGCATTCTGGACCGGGGCCCGCGCCCCCGGTGATGAACTCGCCAAGATCTTGGCTGCCTACAAGGACCAGGGCCTCGCCGTCTGGGCCATCAACGTCGCCACCGAGCGGGCCGAATTCGACGCCTGGGCCAAGGCCAACGCCGCCGCCCTGGGTTACACCGTGTCCTGGGATCCCGCCGGCAAGGCCGTCATGGAATCCCTCTCCTACATGAAGTTCGGCATCGGCATGTATCCGGCCTTCATGGTGGTCAATGCCGAGGGCGATTTCCGCGGCGGCATGATCGGCATGGGACCCAAGGTCGCCGCCTGGATGCGCCAGTCCCTCGAGCGCGCCGAGATCAAGCTCAACGCCGAGGACAAGGCTGCCGCCGAGCAGGTGATGAAGGACTTGATTGGCGCCCGCCCCGCTTCCGTCCCCGCCGGCCTCATCCAGCCCAAGGGCAGCGCTGGCGGTGGCATGGCCTTGGCGCAGCGTATCGAGACCCTCGGTGCCGGTGCGGTCGCGCCCGACTTCGTGATGCAGGACGTCAACGGCAAGGAGACCCGGCTGTCCGAATTCAAGGGCAAGGTCATCATCCTCGATTTCTGGGCCACCTGGTGCGGGCCGTGCATCGCCTCGATGCCGCACACGCAGAAGCTGGCCGTCGCCTACAAGGATCAGGGCGTGGTCGTGGTGGCTTCCGGCACCAGCGACACCAACGCCAAGTTCAAGGAATGGATCCCGAAGAACCAGCCGAAGTATCCCGACCTGCAGTTCTTCTTCGATCCCAACGAGCGCGGCTCCGCCACGTTTGAACAGCGCGCCTCCTCCAGGCTCTACCATGTCACGGGCATCCCGTGCCAGTTTGTGATCGGTCGCGACGGCAAGATCGTCGCCACGATCGTCGGCAACGGCGGCGAGAGCGACGCCCGCACCGAGGCGGCGCTGGCGAAGGCCGGCATCAAGGTGGACCCCGCCCGCGTCGAGGAGGGCGAAAACCAGCTCAAGGCCGCCGCCGAGGCCGAGGCCGAGCGCGCCGCCGCCGCCGCGGAAGAGGAGAAGAATCCCAAGCCGAGGTTCCGCGAGAGCTACGGCAAGCTCAAGGCCGGCGAGCCCGTGCCTGATTTCACCGCCGAGGACATTGCCGGCAATCCGGTCAAGTTCTCCGAGCTGTCCAAAGGCAAGACCGTGGTGCTGAGCTTCTGGGGCGCCGGTTACGGCATCCCCGAGGACGCGCTCGCCTTCCAGGAGGCCTGGGCGAAAAAATATGCCGCCCAAGGCGTGCTCTTCCTCGGCGTCGGCGCCTACGGCCCCCGCGAGGATTTTAAGACGTGGCATGCGGCCAACGCGCCCAAAATTTCCTTCCCGGTCGTATTCGATCCGGCTGGCGGGGCCCCGCGCCCGGCCAAGCCGTTCGAGGAGCTGACTGACGAGGAAAAGAAGGCCTTTCAGGTGGTTTCCCGCGAGTATTACGGCAAGGTCATCCCCATGGTGTTCGCCGGTGGCGCGATGGCGCCCATCCCGAACAACGTGGTGATTGATGCCTCGGGCAAACTGCTCGGCTTCTACGTCGGCGCCGGCCAGGGCATCGCCGATTCACTGGGCAACCTCCTGCTCCGCGCCGGCATCAAGCTCGCGCCGGAGGACATGCCGAAGAAGGTCTTCACTGCGGCCGATTCGAAGGAAGCCCCGCCGGAGCCCCGGGTCGAGCAGCTCAAGGTCGGGGCTATGGCGCCCGACTTCACCTCGCAGACCCTCGAGGGCAAGGAGGTGAAGCTTTCCGACTACCGCGGCAAGGTCGTCATCCTCGACTTCTGGGCGACATGGTGCGGGCCGTGCATGGCCTCCATGCCGCATACGCAGGAAGTGTCCGCGCACTACAAGGATCAGGGCGTGGTCGTGCTCGCCAATTGCACCAGCGACGCCCGCAAGAAATTCGAGTCGTGGGTGAAGGCCAACCAGGCGAAGTATCCCGACATCATCTGGACCCACGACAAGGCGGAAAAGAGCCCCGACCGGGCCTCGCGCAAGCTCTTCGGCGTCGGCGGCATCCCCACGCAGTATATCATCGATCGCGAGGGCAAGGTCGTGGACATCGTCGTCGGCTACCTGAAGGGCGAGGCCATCCTCGACGCCGCGCTGGCCAAGGCCGGCGTGAAAGTGGACCCGGCGCTGATCGAAAAAGGCGCCGCCGACCTGAAGAAGCGCGAGATGATGCGCTGAGGCGAACCGCCGTTCTGCTTCAATCCAGCCAAGCGATGCCTGCCCTTGCGCTGAAGACGTCCGACCTTCTGTCCGGACCGGTTTCAAACCCGGTCCGGCGGGAGCTGGGTTTGTCCGCCACCGCCAGCTGGCGCGAGCTGGCGTCCGGCATGGCGCCATCAACCCGTGAGTCGGGCCAGTTGTCGCCCGCCGAGCAGGTCGTGCTCGCGCAACTGCGCCAGGGCCTGAGCAACCGCGAGATCGCCGCCGCCCTGGGCAAGTCCGAGCGTACGGTGAAGAACCAGGTCAGCGCCTGCCTCGCCAAGTACGGAGTGCCTACGCGGGCGAGATTGATTGCGTTGTTGCGTTAGAGTGCTGGCTAAAGCCAGCACTACGCCGGCTTGCGCCGACAAAAACGTAGTGCCGGTCTTTAGCCGGCACTGGCTTAGGCGTATCACCTGCCCCCCCACCCGCGGGCGAAAAAAAGCCCGGGCACGCGGCCCGGGCTGGGAGAACGATTACGATTACGACTACGTCGGCTTGAGCGATTATCTCACGACGCGGGCGCCGCCGCCCTTGATCTGTTTTTCGACTTCCTTAAGGGTGGCCATGGAGGTGTCGCCGGGGGTGGTCGAGGCGAGGGCACCGTGGGCGGCGCCGTATTCGACGGCCTTTTGCGCATCGTTGAACTGCATGAAGCCGAACTGCACGCCGGAAGCGAACGAGTCACCGCCGCCGACGCGGTCGAGGATCTCGAGCTCCGGATACTTGCGGCTTTCGTGGAACCGGCCGTCGTGCCAGAGGATGGCGCTCCAGTCGTTTTTCGTGGCGGTGATGACGCGGCGGAGGGTGGTGGCCGCGACCTTGAAGTTGGGAAACTCCTTCACCGCGGTTTCGATCATCGCCTTGAAGGCGTCGATTTCGATGGCGCTGATGTTGTGGTCGACGCCCTTGACCTCGAAGCCGAGCGAGGCGGTGAAATCCTCCTCGTTGCCGATCATGACATCGACGTATTGGGCGATCTCACGGTTGACCTCCTGCGCCTTTTTCAAGCCGCCGATGGTCTTCCAGAGCGAGGGGCGGTAGTTGAGGTCGTAGGAAACGATCGTGCCATGCTTTTTCGCCGCCTTGACCGCCTCGATGGTCAGGGCCGCGGTGGTCTCGGACAGCGCGGCAAAGATGCCGCCGGTGTGAAACCAGCGGGCGCCGATCTGGCCGAAGATGCGGTCCCAGTTGAAGTCGCCGGGCTTGAGCTGCGAGGCGGCGGTGTTGCCGCGGTCGGAGCTGCCGACCGCGCCGCGGATGCCAAAGCCGCGCTCGGTGAAATTCAGGCCATTGCGCACAGTGCGGCCGATGCCGTCGTCCTCACGCCACTTAATGAACTCGGTGGCGACGCCACCCTGCATGATGAAGTCCTCGACGAGGTGGCCCACCTCGTTGTCCACGAAGGCGGTGCACACAGCGGTCTTGTAGCTGAAGCATTTCCGGAGGCCGCGGGAGGTATTGTATTCGCCCCCGCCCTCCCAGACTTTGAAGGCACGGGTGGTGCGGATGCGGCCCTCGCCGGGATCAAGGCGGAGCATGACCTCGCCAAGCGAAATCTGGTCATAGGTGCAGGAGAGGGCGGGTTTGATAGGAAGGCTCATGATTTTTGGATAAGGAAATTTTTTATAGGGAAAGCTGAAGTCAGGAACAGAAAATTAGTGCAGCCAATAGAGCGCCAG
This sequence comes from uncultured Opitutaceae bacterium, assembly GCA_903952145.1. GTDB lineage: Bacteria > Verrucomicrobiota > Verrucomicrobiia > Opitutales > Opitutaceae > UBA2377. Next base: position 22,974 of record CAJBES010000116.1, read on the forward strand.
CAAGCTGGCTGCCTACCCTGGCGCAACCATGCCGAAAGACCCCGGTTCTTCCTGATTGCCTGAGTTCCATATAGGTTTACTCGGCGATTTTGAAATCGGAGAGTTTCCAGTGGGCCTGGCGGCATTCGGCGGCGACCTCGTTGAACAGGTTGATCTCCACCTCGGAGAAGAGGAGGCCGCCGTTCCGGGCGGAGCGGGCGGCTGCTTCGGCCTCAAGCTGGCCGGGGAGCATGCAGCCCTCGTTACCGTGGCCAAGTATGTCCCGGATGACAGCCTTGACGTTGTCAGCCTGACTGCGGCCCTTGGCGAAGGCGCCGGCGTTCATGGCGTCGGGATGCCAGACTTGGAAGAAGAAGGCGCAGGTGTGCTTTTCCTCGGGTTCACGGTCCCAGCGGTTGCGCAGGGTCGGGAGCGAGCCGCCGATGAAAGCAGCGATGAGCTCATTCATCAGCGACAGTCCGTAACCCTTGTGGGCGCCGAAGGGCAGGAGGGATTTCGCCTTGGTCGGATCAGTCGTCGGCTGGCCGTGCTCATCCACCGCCGCCCCGGGTGGGAGCGGCTTGCCCTCGCGGGCGAGTTGTTGCACGCGGCCCATCGCTACAACCGAGGTGGCCCAGTCGATGACAATCGGGTAGCCGATCGCCGCGGTGGTGGGAAAGCCCCACGAGTGCGGGTTGGTGCCGAGCGTGGGCGACTTGCCCCCGAACGGCACGACCTCGGCGAGGGCGGCGGTGCAGTTGGTGTAGGCAATGTAGCCGCGGCGCGCGGCTTCCATCACATAGCCGCCGCCCCAGAGATAGTGGAAGGCGTTATCCACCGAGACCATGCCGACGCCGTAGCGGTCGGCGAGTTTGATGGCCGTCTCGATGGCGGCGTAGCCGGTGGCCTGGCCGAGCTTGCGGTTGGCGTTCCAGACCTGGGCGCCGCGGAATCGCGTCTTAATTTTTTCGATCCTGGCCCTGGGCTTGCAGCCCGCGGCCCCGGAGCCCAGCTGGTGGTCGAGGTGCAGCGCCTTGAGGGCGTTGTGCGTGCGGATGCCGTGGCGCGTGGCGTCCGCGCAGAAACGGGCGCCGGCGGCGGCTTCCTGACTGGAAAAGCCGCGCCTTTTGTAGGCGGCGGCGACGAGGGCATTGTGCTGCGTCTCGGAAACGACGTAGAAAATCTCAGCCATGGAAGGGCGGGGTGCGGCCGGTCAGGCCGTGTAGGTTTGGGACGTGGTCGAGCCACCGCGGCCGGTCCAGTTGGTGTGGAAGAACTCGCCGCGCGGCTTGTCCGTGCGCTCGTAGGTATGGGCGCCGAAGTAGTCGCGCTGCGCCTGGAGCAGGTTGGCCGGCAGCCGCGCGGTGCGATAACCGTCAAAGTAGGCGAGCGCCGAACTGAGACAGGGCACCGGGATGCCGAGTTGCACAGCCTGAATGATGACGCGCCGCCATGCCGCCTGGCGGGTCTCGACGGCCTCCTTGAAGAAGGGATCGACGAGCAGGTTGACGAGGTTCGGGTTGCGATCGAAGGCCTTCTTGATGTCGTCCAGGAAAGCCGAGCGAATGATGCAGCCGCCGCGCCAGACCAGCGCGATGCCGCCGTTGTTGAGGTTCCAACCGTAAGTCTTGGCGGCGGCGCGCATCAGCTGGTAACCCTGCGCGTAGCTGACGAGTTTGGAGGCAAAGAGCGCCTGACGGAGATCGTTGACGAAAGCCTTCCGGTCGCCGGCGAAAGTGCCGACCACGGGTTGGATCAGCTTGGCCGCCGCGACGCGCTCGGGCTTGAGGGCGGAAAGACAGCGGGCGAACACCGCCTCGCTGATGAGCGTGAGCGGCGTGCCATCGTCGAGAGCGGCAACGACCGTCCATTTGCCGGTGCCCTTCTGGCCCGCGGTGTCGAGGATCAGGTCGATCACCTCACCCCCGCTTTCATCCTTCACGGCCAGGATGTCGCGGGTGATCTCGATCAGATAGCTGTCGAGTTCGCCCTGGTTCCACTCCGTGAAAACGGCGTGCATCTCCTGGTTCGAGAGCCCGGCCCCGCGCTTCAGCAGGTCGTAAATCTCGCAGATCAGCTGCATGTCGCCGTATTCGATGCCATTGTGGATCATCTTGACGAAGTGACCGGCGCCGTTCTCGCCGATCCACTCGCAGCAGGGCTCGCCCGCCGGGGTCTTGGCGCAGATGGACTGGAAGATGGACTTGATATGCGGCCAGGCCGCCGCACTGCCACCGGGCATCATGGACGGGCCCTTGAGCGCGCCCTCCTCGCCGCCGGAGACGCCGGAGCCCACATAGAGCAGGCCCTTGCTCTCAACGTATTTGGTGCGCCGGATGGTGTCCGGGAAGTGACTGTTGCCACCGTCGATCAGGATGTCGCCCGGCTCCAGCAGCGGAATGAGCTGCTCGATCAACTCGTCGACCGCGCCGCCCGCCTTGACGAGCATGATGATCTTGCGCGGCCGCTTGAGCGAGGCGACGAAGGCCGTCAGATCGGTGGCGCCAAAGAATTTCCTGCCCTGGGCGCGGCCGTGGATGAAGGCCTCCATCTTGGCCGCAGTGCGGTTGTAGACCGAGATGGGGAAGCCCCTGCTCTCGATGTTGAGGGCGAGGTTCTCGCCCATGACCGCCAGGCCGATCAAGCCGATGTCAGATACGGGAGTGTTCATAAAAAGTGGGTGGAGAAGGATGGCTGTGCGTTCAGAAGGAATTTGCCTGGGCGTGCGGCTTCTGGCCAGCGAGGAAAAGGGTGAGATTTTCGACGGCGCAGGTGGCCTGCCGCTGCACGCTCTCGTGGGTGCGGGAGCCGATGTGCGGAGTCACCAGGCAATTGGGCAGCTTAAGCAGCGGGTGATCGGCCGGTGGCGGCTCCTGCTCCAGGACGTCGGTGCCGTAGCCCGCCACCCGCCCGGATTGCAGGGCGGCGACGATGTCGGCCGTGTGGACGATTTCGCCCCGGGCGCAGTTGAGGATGATGACGCCCTTTTTCATTTTGGCGAGGGAGGCGGCGCAGACCATGTTGCGTGTTTCCGGCGTGAGGTTTGTGTGCAGGGAGAGGTAATCCGCACAGGCAAAAACCTCGTCGAGCGAGGCGGCCCGCTTCACGCCGTGTCGGGCGGCAAACAGGTCGTCCCAGTAGAGGTCATAGCCGACCGGTTCCATGCCAAACGCCCGGGCGCGGATGGCGACTTCCTTCCCGATGCGGCCGACACCGACGATGCCGATGGTCTTGCCCATCACCTCGTGGCCGGTTTTGCGCTTCCAGCCGCCCGCGCGGGTGGAGTCGCAATGAAAGAGCAGGTTTTTTTCGAGGGCGAGGAGGAGCAGGAAGGTGTGCTCGGCCACGGTGGTGTGGTTGACGCCCGGGGTGAAGAGCACGGGAATTTTGAATTCCGTGGCGCATTTCACGTCGATTTTGTCGAGCCCGATTCCGTATTTGCTGATGACTTTGAGGCGCGGGCGGGACCGCTCGATCACGGCGCGCGTGATGGCATCATCGCCGCACAGGAAGGCGTCGAACTGGCCGGCAAGTTCGAGCATGCGCGCCTCGGGCAGCGGGCCGCGTTCGCGGACGATTTCAAGCCCAGCGGCAGCGAGGAGATCGTGATGCCGGCCGGGCGTGTCTTGGAATGAGGTGGTGGTGAGGAGGACGCGGGTGGAGCTCATGAGGAAAAGAGGAGAAGGCGCAGGTTGAAGGTGAAGGAACAGCATAGCGGGAATTCAGGGTGACGCATATACGATAATACGAAAAAGAGTTTATATTTTGCGAAAGAGGACCCCGGTTGCCGGCTGTGCGAGCGGCCCGCGTTTCAGGCCTGGATCGCCACCGCATCCCCAGCCCTGACGGTTGCCCCGTTGCGCACAGCGCGACCAGGCTTGGGCGCGGTTTCCTAATGGGCACGCCCACGGTTTCGCCACGAGCGGCCCGGAGGCGCTGCTGGACCGGCGGGGTGGCGGGCGGGAGCCGGACGGTCATGACGGGGGAAGCTTCAGGCGTGCTGCTCGGCGTGGCCCATGAGGTGCGAGAACTCGGCGGCCACAGCGCGTATTTCACCGGCGGGTTTGTGAACGGTTTCACCGGGGAAATCCTGCAGCGGACCGGCAGCTATGTGCCGGTGTTTGCCTATTTCTCCGGCATGTATCTGCTCTCGCTGCTCGCCCTCCAAATCCTTGTCCTCCGCCTCGGCGCACCTCTACCGGCTTCCGCCGCTTGATTTCCGATCCTCCTGCCCATGACCGCCCTGTCGCCAGCTCCCGCCGCTGCACCCTGGCTTCCTGATCTCGGCGACGGCCGCTACCGGAACCCGGTCATCCATGCCGACTACTCAGACCCCGACGTGGTCCGTGTCGGTGACGATTACTGGATGACCGCTTCCAGTTTCAGCCACGTGCCCGGGCTGCCGCTGCTGCACTCGCGCGATCTGGTGAACTGGACGCTCACCGGCCACGCGCTGGCGCGGCTGGTGCCGGAGGACGTGTTTCGCACACCGCAGCACGGCAAGGGTGTCTGGGCGCCGGCGATTCGTCACCACGCGGGAAAATATTGGGTTTACTACCCCGACCCCGACTTCGGACTCTACATGATCACCGCCGCCGATCCGCGCGGACCTTGGAGCGCCCCCGTGCTCGTTCAGGGCGGCCAGGGGCTCATTGATCCGTGTCCGCTGTGGGACGACGACAGTCGCGTCTGGCTCATCCACGCCTGGGCCAAGAGCCGGTCCGGCATCAACAACGTGCTCACGCTACTGCGGCTCAGCGCCGACGGCACGCGCGTTGAGGAGGACCACGGCATCGTCATCAACGGCGACCTATTCCCCGGCTACAGCACTCTCGAGGGCCCGAAACTCTACCGGCGCAACGGCTGGTATTACGTCTTCGCACCGGCGGGTGGAGTGGGCACGGGCTGGCAGTCGGTCTTCCGGGCCCGCGACCTCCGCGGCCCCTACGAAGAGCGCATCGTGCTCGTGCAAGGCTCGACCCCGGTCAACGGGCCGCATCAGGGTGCGCTCGTGGACACCCCGGTGGGGGAATGGTGGTTTTTGCATTTTCAGGACAAGCCCGCCTACGGCCGCATCGTGCACCTGCAGCCAGTGGTCTGGCAGGACGACTGGCCGCTCATGGGCACCGGTGTCATTACCGGCGATGCCAAGGGCGAGCCTGTGCCGGTGCACCTCAAACCCTCACTGCCAACACAACCGATCGTCGCACCCGCCACCACGGACGAATTCGACGGCGCGCAACTCGCCCCGCAATGGCAGTGGCAGGCCAATCCCGGCACCGGCTGGCATTCGCTCACCGCGCGCCCCGGCTCGCTGCGGCTTTACGCCCAGCCCGGGCCGCGTCCCGGCAATCTCTACGACGCACCGCACCTGCTCATGCAGAAGTTCCCGGCGCCCGAGTTTACGGTCACGGCCACCCTCGACTTTGCACCCAAGGCCGACGGCGACAGCGCCGGGCTCATCGTCTTCGGCTGCGACTACGCGTGGCTCGGGCTGCAGTGCCGCAACGGCCGGACCGCGCTCGTCCTTGCGATCTGCCGCGAGGCGGCCGGGGGCAACGCGCAGGAGGAGCATGAATTCCCGCTGCCGGCCGGGAGCAGACCGCTGCAATTGCGGGTGACGGTGCGTGCCGGCGGCCTGTGCCAGTTCGCCTGCAGCACCGACGGGAAGACCTTCACTCCCGCTAGCCCGCTCTTCACCGCCACGGCCGGTCGCTGGGTCGGCGCCAAGGTCGGCCTCTTCGCCGCCGGCGCACCCGGGGCGTCCGCCGATTTCGGCTGGCTGCGATTGGCGTAATACCGGCGTCCCTTGGCTTATGGACTATGCACCAAACCCAAAGCGGAGTTTTTTACTACTGATCACACGGATGATCACGGATGGATGGGTTGAATCCGTGCCTATCCGTTCAATCCGTGGTTAAAGTCTGAAAGCTTGGGGCGATTGGTATTCCAGCTTTCCACATTGGTCCGCTCAGGTGCCCGGCTACAGCTGCACGCATTTCACCTGTTGGATGGCACGGTGTGACTTGAGTTCATGTTGCACCGCTTCGCCAGGCTCACTGTCCAGATTGATCACCATCAGCTGGGTCTCACCGGCCTCTTG
>CAJBES010000117.1 GCA_903952145.1 uncultured Opitutaceae bacterium
GACGTGGCGACGCAGCGAACGCACCGCTTCACGTTTTTCGTGACCACGCACGGCGAGACTGCGACCGATCCCGAGTCGGGCATCGAATGCCTGCCGCACAATTCCCCACTAGCCACGGCCGTGCTCGGCCTCGCGGCCGGTGCGCAGACCCAAGTCCGGCTCCCCGCGGGCGAAGCCCTCCTCACGGTGTGCTCCATCCGCAACCCGACCCAGGCGGAACTCGACCGCCTGCTCACCGCCATCCAGCCGCCAGAGATCGAGGACGACGAGGAATAGGGGCGAGCCTCGCTCGTCTCCTCCAGCAGATCTTTGCTTGCGATGGTATCGGTTCCTAGCTGCGCATTGTCATCGCGTAGTTGTAACCGTCGCGACCAAACGAATAGACGACTATCCTCAAAGGGATCGAGATGCCGCCGCCCTGCTGAGTGAAGTCGATGATGTAATCGCCTCGGTCGCACGCGCCGCACACCGTCACCGCCATGCTCGACGGGGAATGGGTGGCGCGGTGCGTTAATGGCTGAACATCCCGGGCGAGTCCCGCCACTGGCGCACCCCTCGTTCCCGCTTGGCAGGCGGCAGACCGTCTCCGATTTTCCGCTGTTCCAAATAGGAACCAATTCGGGACGCGGCGACCGGCTGAGACCTTCATCGACAAGTTGCGTGATCGGCCCAGTCACGCAAAAAGTTGATCTTCGATTCGTGCAGAAATCGGCGCCTTTTGGGCCGCGCCGAAATGGCGCTGGTCGGTCGTTAAGGCAGGCGTTGTCGCGGGTCACCTTCGTTGCGGACCTTTTCCGAGCGGCTGATCTGAACGATAATTTCCGCGTAAGGTTGGCCAAACAATGCGGAGACGCTGGCGGTGATTGGGAACATGATGACTGCCTGTACTATGGTCACTTCCCAGATCAAAAAAATCGCGGTGGCACGTGAGAAACCCGCCCGGCCTGAACGCACGGTTGCAAACGAACTCCCCCAAGAACTTTCCCGGCTTCCCGAACAATACGGATTCTCCGACGTGAACTCCTTCCTGAAGGGGATCAAGTCAGCGGTACACGGCGGCGGCCGGGGAAAAGCCGGGCGCCCGAAGCAGGCGGCAGCGGTCCCGAAGACCCGCAAGCGCGCGGTCATGACCACCATCGGCTTCACGGATGACGGTCACCCAACGATCCTGGCCGCCACTTCCGGCTTGATCCATCCGGGCTAGATAATCACTCACCTTTATCCCGCCCTCCCGTCCGACCATTGGCTCTTTCAACCGTCTTCTCCCCACACCTATCAGCACCATCCTATGAACGTTACTTTCGACATCACCCGCATCGGCGGGCATCTCAGCACAGTCAAGTTCCGCGTCGGACGCCAGACCGTGGAACCATTCTCCACCGCTCATTGGTGTGACAAACCGGAAGCAAAGCAACTCATCCCCCTGCTGCGCGTATTGCGGGGTGATTTCTTTTGTGCGCCCTTTGGCGCCGGGCCGGCATGGCGGGGCGAGGCACATCCGCCCCACGGCGAGTCCGCCAATGCCACCTGGAAAGTGAATTCATCCGCAGGCGGACGCCTGGTCGCCACGCTGCGGACCCGCGTCCGGCCCGGCAAGATCACCAAGGTCATCGAAGCCCGCGCAGGCGAAACCAACCTTTACCAAACCCACCTGCTGGAGGGTTTCCAGGGCAGGATGTGTCTGGGACACCACGCCATGCTCGACTTCACCCGCAACGGACCGGGCCTCATCTCCACGAGCAAACTGCGTCTCGCACAAGTCCTCCCGGCCCCGTTTGAAAACCCCGCCCAAGGCGGCTACTGCTCGCTTAAGGAAGGCGCGTGGTTCCGCCACCTCGACCGCGTGCCCATGGCCAATGGCGGGAAGACCGATCTCACCCGCTTCCCCGCCCGGGAGGGCTTCGAGGACCTCGTGATGCTGCACCACAAGGACGCGGACGATTTTGCGTGGGCCGCCGTCGTATTCCCGGACAAAAAGTTCGTCTGGTTCTCCTTGAAAAACCCCGCGCATCTCACCTCGACCGTGATGTGGCACTCGAACGGCGGGCGCAACTACGCCCCATGGAACGGACGCCATCGCGGCGTGCTCGGCATCGAGGACGTCACCGCCTATTTCCACCTTGGTCTCGCCGCATCGCTGGCGGACAATCCCTGGAAGGGAAAGGGCGTGCCCACATCGGTTGCCCTCTCCCAGAGCAGGAGCACGCGCATCCCCTACATCATGGGCATCGCCCCTCTGCCCCCAGGTTTCGGTTCCGTCCAGAGCATCCAGCGCACGGCCACCGGGATCCGACTCCAATCCGCAGGCGGCGCGCACCTCGATCACGCCGTCGATACCACCTTCATCCAATAACCAATCACCCGAGCCCCGACCATGAGCACCACCATGAAAAAATACACCGACTTCCTCCGCAACATTCGCGGCAAAATCCTGCTCGGCTGCGACGGTTTCGTCGACGAAACCTACGAGATTGTCGAAGTCAGGAAGAGTCAGTCCGAGTTCACGCCCATGAAGAAACTCAAGCAGTTCGGCGAGCTGATCGTCGCGCGTGCGGACGGCGGCGTGGGCCTCGAACTCGTGCCCAAGCGCCGTTGCGAGGGCGGGTTTGCCATCAACACGGGCCGGGTCGCCGCCTGTCTGGGCCTGATGCCCCGTCTGCCCGGTCTCTACGGCGGCAAGGCCATCGATCCGGCCTACGAGCAATTCAAGGATATCTGCGAGCTGTTTTCCCTCGGCGACCCCGCGTTGACGATTGCTTTGGAGTTTGGCGACGGGAAGGTTTTGATGAGCAATCTCGAGGCCGTCTCCAGCCTGAACTGGGAGGACTTTGAAAAGCACTTCGGAGAAAAGAAGCTCAAGGAAATGTTCTCCGGCGTCGATATCCTGGGACTGGGCTATTGGTCGCTGACGGCAAACTTCGATGAGCTCTTCCAGGGCTTCATGAAACAGTATGAGACCGCCACGGCGCCCCGCCGGATGTTCTTCGACTTCGCCGACATCAAGAAAAAGTCCAGTGAGAGCTTCATCAAGAGTCTGGAATTGATCAGATCATACGGCAGCAAGATTCCCATGGTGTTCAGCCTGAACGAACATGAGGTATTGGAATTATTTTCAAGGATTGGCGTCGCGCGTCCGGAGCTGACACCGAGGGCGATCAGCTCAGCCTTGGCCATCGCCCGTGAAAAAATCGGCTTCGCTGAACTGGTGGTCCACACGCCGGAATTTGCCGCCGCCTCCAGCGCGGCGGAAGGTGAAGCCTATGCCCTCCAGGAGCGCCAATCAAAGGTCGTCCGCCTGGCCGGCGCCGGAGACAGCTTCAATGGCGGCTACCTCTGCGCGTCGCTCGGAGATGTGGCCCTCAAGGAACGTCTCGTCGTGGCCAATGCGGTGACCGCCTTCTTCGTCACCCACGGCACCCCGCCTTCCAAGGAAGAACTCATCGCCCAGATCGAAAAAGCCTCGGACAAGTGACGACCAAAAACCGGGTTGGCAAAAGCGCCAGTTAGAGAAGTCGACCAATCCGCTCAGATCCGATCCCCCCTGAGGATCGAGTTTCCTATCAATCTCAGCCGCTCCCGGTTGGCCGGCGGCAGACCCGGCTCAATTTTCGCCCGTTTCAAAATCCAACGTATTTGGAGCGCGGCACTTTTCGGAAACACCGACCGCCGCCCCCACGGCGATCTAGGTGCGGCCGGGCTACAACCGCGTGCTCGCCGAGGAATTTGAGGCGCTCAAGCGCAAGCGTGTCGATCTGGTCAAGGACAAGGTCGAGGCGCACAGCCAGGGCGACCTGCGCGAGAACTTCGGCTTCAAGGCGGCCAAGGACGCGATCCGCGCGGTGGATCGCAAGATGACCGCGCTCGACCGTTTCGTCGCCCGCAACACCTTCATCGAGGTCGATCCCGCCACGTGGCTCACCAAGCCGACCGCCATCCTGCTGCTCGGGCACGTGACCACGATCGAAAAACA
>CAJBES010000118.1 GCA_903952145.1 uncultured Opitutaceae bacterium
AAGCCGCGTGATTAGCAGCAGGAGGCGACCATCCGTTTTGGGGTTGAACCGTCAGGACTTCCTCAAGCGTCGTCTCCACCCAACCCGGGCCGCGCTGGGTGAAGACGGATTGGAGGTGGCTTTCGAAGAGGGCGCGGGCGTGTTGGAGGTTCTTTTCGGCGTTGGCTTTGGCGGTGGCGAGGCCCTCAAACGCTTCGTCCAGCAGGCCGACGATCCGCTGCTGTTCGGCCAGCGGGGGGTATGGAATCTCAACGGACTTCGCCAATCCGATGTTCAGATTCCTAACCGTGCTGCCAGCGGCGAGCCTGTCGAACTGGTCAAACACGAGGTCGGAACTGAGAGCGTGATACAGATAGTCGGGATCGACTTTGGGTTGGTGCAGCACAAGCCATCCGTCGTGAATGCACCCCGTGGTTTTCATGATGTAAGGCCGTCCGAAACTCATCGAGTTCGACAGGATGAAGTCGCCTTCATAAACCATGCGCGAGCGTTTCACGCCCTCTGGCTTTATCTTCTCCTCCGTTTTGTAGATGTATTTGCCGCTCGCAGTGGCGTCCCCAATCTTGATCCAGTTGATGCCATTCGGGTCGGTGGTGATGAAGTCCTGAATTGGGCGCGGCGAACCACCGCGCTCGATGTCGCAGATTTCACCCAGCGTCTTTGTCTGCCACCCCTTCTTCATAGCAGCGCCTTGATGTTGCCCAGCACTTTCGCGCTCTCGGCATCCAGCGCGGCGATTTCGTCCATGATTTCCTGCGGGCTGCGGTGCGCGATTTCCTCGCCGCCGTTGGGGTTCTTCACGGACAAATCAAACGTCTTCGGGTCGATGGCCGCCACGTCCACGCTCCAGCTTTTGGGCGAGTCGGCTTTGGTCTTCTGTAGCTCGATGAACTCGGCGAGGTCGGCGTCGTTGAGCGGGTTGGTCTTGCCCATGTTGCGGCCGGGGTCGAGCTGGTAGAACCACACTTTGCGCGTCTTCGTGCCTTTCTCAAAGAAGAGCACCACGGTCTTCACGCCCGCGCCGATGAACGTGCCGCCGGGGCAGTCGAGCACGGTGTGGAGGTTGCATTCTTCGAGGAGCTTCTGGCGCAGGCTGACGGAGGCGTTGTCGGTGTTGGAGAGGAAGGTGTTCTTAATGACGATGCCGGCGCGGCCTCCAGCCTTGAGGTACTTGATGAAGTGCTGGAGGAAGAGGAATGCGGTCTCGCCAGTGCGGATGGGGAAGTTCTCCTGCACTTCCTTGCGCTCTTTGCCGCCGAATGGCGGATTGGCGACGATGATGTTGAAGCGGTCCCTTTCCTGCACGTCGGCGAGGTTCTCCTCGAGCGTGTTGGTGTGGATGATGTTGGGCGCTTCGATACCGTGCAGGATCATGTTCATGATCGCAATGACGTAGGCGAGGGACTTCTTTTCCTTGCCGTAGAAGGTGCGCTCTTGCAGGGTGCGATCCTGCGCGGTGGTGCGCTTGGGGTTCTGAGCCTTCAAGTAATCGAAGGATTCACAGAGGAAGCCGGCCGATCCGACGGCGGGGTCGCAGATGGTCTCGCCGAGTCGGGGCGCGGTGACGGCGACGATCGCGCGAATGAGCGGGCGCGGGGTGTAATACTCACCACCGTTTCGCCCGGCGTTACCCATGTTCTTGATCTTGGCTTCGTAGAGGTGCGAGAGCTCGTGTTTCTCGGTTTGGGAC
>CAJBES010000119.1 GCA_903952145.1 uncultured Opitutaceae bacterium
GCTGAAGCACATCGAGCTCCATGCCAGAACGGCGTGGGCCGACAGTCGACGCCTGCAACTGCAAGTGTCCTTGCTGCAGATGCAGTTAGCAAAGCTCCGGGCGAGCGGCGAAACGGCGGGTCCAGCAGTGAGCACCTCGAATGCCGGACCGTCCCCGGGCGTTGTGAAGATGGATACAAAGCCTGCGGCCGCAGAGGCCGCTAAGCCCAATGACAGACGGAAAGATGATGGCGGTCCTGCTGAGGGCGATGGAAAAAAACGCCCAGAGCCACTCGCACAGTTTGCCGAACTTTATAAGAATCCCCCGACCGTTAGCCAGCTAGCCGCTGGTTCGAATGAGGTCGCCGAGGCGTTGAACCGCCTCAACGACGAGGCAGGATTTGCCGCGCAGGAACGCCTAGACGACAGTTACGTGCGACGGGTGACGGCCATTTCGATGGGAGCAGACCACGTGCAGAGTCCCATTGAGATAGATCAAGCGGTCACAGACATTACCAGTAAACTGTTTCGAGTCTTAAGGGCGCAAAACAACAACTTCCAAGCGGACAACGCTCTCATTCGCCTCGGCGACGCGCCGAGCAGCCGTAAGCCTGGAACCACACTCCGGCAGCGGTGGTATTGGGTGCAACCTGGCATCCCCTTTGCCAAATTCGAAAAAGCAATGAGCAACCAAGCCCTAACGGCTGACGATAGCCATGGTGCTTGGTTCGTGAAGGTATATCTGCCAGGTCTCACCCGGTTCAAAGGTATCGACGGCCTCCAGCATGAGGACCTGTATAGGTGGCGCCCAGACGGTCAGAGTTTTGACGAACCTCTGACGGTCGATGTGCCGTTCGAGATATCCAGCCGGAGTGCCGACATCCAGAGTTTCGCCAACGCGATCTCCGCGTTCGCGAAGCGTGTGGTGCTTGAGGTAACCCCTGATATTGGTCAAAAGGAGGCCAAGGATGTCCGCATACCTGCAGCCGTTGCGTGGCAATGCGCTAGGGATATCGTTCGCGAGTTTTTGACGCTCGAGGCTCTCAGCAATCCGGCAGTCAACGGCTTCGCAGACACCCTCAAGCTGCGTTGCAGCCAACTTTTGAACGCGCTCGAACCTCAGGAAGGAAATGGAGTTCAGCCGGATTTGCGGGCTCGCATGAGCGATTTCAAGAAATGCGTGGTAAATCCATCCTTTTTTCCTGCGGACTTACGCCTCTCAACCCTGCGCATCGTTGGCGCATTGTCGGTCTCCGCGGGCAAAGCGACGATCATCGCTCCTCTGGACGGCGGCAGTAAATACCTTGCAGGTCAACTTGCCGTGTTGGATCGGGGGCTAGGACTCAGGCAGATGGGTTACCTAGAGGATGGCAAGCCAGTCTTTGACGCACCTGCCGATCTTGAGAACCTCCGCGGCTGCGCCGTCTTCGTGGTCGAATCCAATCCGCAACAGCCCCCCAGCAAGTGAACCCCCGCGACAACTCGCCGCGCAACGAAAACTCAAATACATGTCTAGCAAAGCACCAGTCATCTCCACCGAGCAGTCGATCACGCAGTTCATCGATTCGGCGTACGAATTCACGCGCGGCATGGATGTTTGGTTCCGGCGCTTCGGCGCTGACCGGGGGCACACCGGCGCGCAGCGCCTGATGCTGCTGCATGAGCGTGCGCAGCTCGGCTGCCTTCGTCGCGCCATTCGGCTGCATCGCTCGATCGGTTTCTATGGAGAGAGCCAGTGCGGTAAGAGCAACTTGGTGAGCCGGATCGGCGAGGGGCTGGGCGCACGCGCCACCCCGACCGGGTCGCTGCTGGTGATGGATCCGACGCCGGCAGGCGAGCAGGGGCCATGGGCGGCGGACGGTCATGATAAATGTATTGAGTTCGCCAAGTGGCTGAACCCGATTGCGGGCACCGAATCGACGGGCGTGATCTGCCGTCTCACCACCCGCGTGAACCCGGACTCGCCGCCCGGCTGCTTCGTGGCGCGCGTGATGTCGCACGCGGACCTCCTCATGTCCGTTGCGCTTGGCAA
>CAJBES010000120.1 GCA_903952145.1 uncultured Opitutaceae bacterium
CCGCCCACATTGATGGTATAAGTATAGGCTTTTTTATCGCCTGTGGCATCCACTTTTCCCCAAGCGGTGATGGTGGCGGTATAACTGCCGGCGGTGGTCGGAGTGCCCGATATTGTCCCTGTGCTGGCGTTGATGAGTAGGATGCCAGCACTCAGGGTCGCCCCGGTGACAGTCAAACCGGGGGCCAAGTTGGCGATGGTATAGGACTTGGTGGGACCCGGCGCGCCGGTGACGGCAAAGGCGGCCGAGAATGCCACACTCACGGTGGCCGATGCCGGGCTGGTCGGGCTGGCGGAAAAAGCGGTGGCACCCGCGAGGGTATCGACTGTTCCGGCAACTGCGGCCACCACGGCGGAGGAGCGGAGCAACTGGCCGAATGTGCCGCCCACCCAGGCCGACTCAGCCGAGACGAACAAGCGGAGCACGGGCGTGCGCTGCAGCAGGGTGATGAGGAGCAGACCCGCAAACTGGGGCTGGCTGAATTTACCGAACAGGAGATAGGCGCGAGCTTGCATTGTATGGTGCGATTGAGATTTACAGAAACAAAACTATGACCAACGGGGCGGGCGGGTCAGTTGCAACCGCAGCCGCTGCCGCCTACGCCGCGACCGCCGGAGGAGGCTTCACGGGAAAACCAGATGTGCTCCGTCATGCCGCCCATGAGCGGATCACGATCCGGCCGCATGGTATAATCGGCCAGTGTGGCGCGTTCCCAAGGCTGGACATGCTGCGTGGCGCAGCCGGAGTTGAGCAGGCTGGCCAAGGCGGCGGAGAAAATCAGGATAAGGCGGAGGAGATGAGAGGGCTTCATGGGGCGGACCTTTCGGCAAGAGCTTGTTCAAGGGCGGTGCGAACTGCTTTTTCCGTCTGTTCGCCGTGGTAACCGGCAAACACAGCGCGAATGCGGCCATCGCGGCCGATCACGAATGACGTCGGCATCGCGGGCACTTTCACCGCTGATACCAGCTTGTGCGCCTGATCGCGCACCGTGGTGAATTTTGGAGCATGCTGTTTCAGAAAAGCGGTGTAGGCAGATGCCTTTTCGTCCACACTCACGCCGACGATGACAACGCCGCGCGGCCCATAATCGGCCTGCAGCTGGTCAAGCGCAGGGAACGAAGCCTTGCAGGGAGCGCACCAGGAGGCCCAGAAATCCACGAGCAGCACCCGGTTTTCAGTCTCCGGCAAGGTGCCTTCGAGCTGGGACTGGGCCAGCTTGGGGAAAATCGTTCCGGTGGCCGGCACCGCCCGGAGGGGGAGCAGGGACAGGCCAAACAGGAGTCCGGCAATGGTGTATGAGTTGATTTTAGGTAACGACATAATTCCAAAAACCTCGGGTTTGGGTGCGGTGTGTATCGGTGACGAATAGTCCTTCTGCGCCGGGAAACCGCTGGATGAAGTCCAGCCCGGCAGTCGGCCCCAGGATAAAGGCGGTGGTGGAGAGGATGCCGGCTTTGAAACAGCTGTCCGCCACCACCGTCGTTTGGCGGCAGCCGTGGGTCACGGGCCGGCCAGTGCGCGGATCGATGATGTGGCCATAGCGGCGCCCGGCGTGAGTGAAGTTCCGGATGTAGTCCCCGGAGGAAGCAATGCCCCGGCCGGCCAGCAAAGCGATACTGCCGGAGTGGGTGCCTGGTGCGGCCGGATCTTCCAGACCGACATGCCAGGCCGGACGGTCCGGAGGAGCCCCCAGACCGCGGATATCGTGGCCGAAATCGATCAAGATATTTTTCACGCCGGCTTGCAGCGCCAGCTCTGCGACGGCATCCACCGCCCACTCCTTGCCCCAGCCACCGAAATCCAACGACATGCCGGTGTGCGGGAGCATGACCCGTCCCGGCGCACGCCGCACCATCGGCCAGCCCACGAGCTGGCGTGCCGCAGTGATTTGGGCCGCGTCGGGCAGCACCGAAGGCGGCTGGCGGTAATTCCAAAGGCGCAGGAGCGGTCCGGTCGTGGCGTCAAGGATGCCATCGCTCATCGCGTGCAGTGCCTGGCAGATATCAAGCATCTGCTCCGCTTCGGCGTCGATGTCGACCCATGAACCGGCGGCCTGGTTGATGCGGGAAACAATGCTGGTGGGCCGGAACCGCGAATAACGTGCCTCAAACCGTTCAACCCACGCGCGGGCCTCCGCCTCAAAGTGTCCCGCGATGGCGGGCCCCGGTGCGACGAAACTCATCTCGCAATCCGTGCCCAGCGCACGAAACGCCAGACGGCGCAACGGCACGGCGGCACGGTCGGCCGGGATCGGCGAAGGCACCGCTGGGTTGGGGATGGCCATGATAATGGGCATGGGTCGGGGGGCGGGCGGCGACTACCAAGTCATGCCCACACCCACCGTCAGTATCCGGGCCTTGGGAAAGGCGCTGGAGGAGGTGACGCTGTCCCGCCCCTTCATGTCGTATTGGTCAAAGGCAAGATCGAGGTGGATTTTATCCGTGGGATTCCATACGAGCTTGAGCCCGTAAGTCAGACTGCGCAGCTCCGAGAGCCGGTAGTCGGCCGAGAAAAACGGTCCGGCTGGATTGGGCTTATCCCCCGGCACGATGCTGGTTCCGGAGAGGGAAACGTGATAGAAGTCGGCCGCACTCTGCTGGTAGAGTCGGACACTCGGGATGAGCACCCAATGAGAACCGATTTTCTGCAGCCAGGTCCCGGTAAGAGTGTGGCTGGTGATTCCGAATGAATCGGTAAAGAGACGGTAGCTCCCATCCAAGGCGCCATCCAGCTTCTGCACCGCGTGATTGATGCTGCCGAACAGGATCCATTTGGTGCGCAGGTCCGGCCGGTTCTCCGGAAAGGTCAGCGGCAGGAAAAGCCCCGGCAGCAGTTCGGTATTCTTGGTGATGATCTTGTAGGGATCGCTGTGATATCCGGAGGAACGGCTGTAGGTGAGGTTGAGTGAAACCGAGGTGTTGGGATCGAGCAGCTGATTCACGCCGATCACGGTATCGAGACCGCGCTTCTTCACCCGGTCCGTCTGGTAAAACACCCTGATGCTGTCATCCGTGGTGCTGACACCGAGGAGCAGTGAGGTGTTCTTGTCGTTGAAGTCCGTGAGCGTGTTGAGGGCTGCGCCATTGGAGACATAATCACTCTCCCGCGAGTTGGCGATGCCGAGTCCGACATTGGTCCGGGCGAATTGACGGGAGTAGTCCGCCGTCCATGCCTTGCGCCGTTCGCTCATCTGGGTCAATGGCACATCCGCTCCGGTTGTGGCAGGAGCCTCACCTGTCGGCGTGGCGCCGGCGATGACATCGATCACGCCTGTGATCTTGAGTTTGGCATCCAACCCCAAGGTGGTCTCGATCAAGCCGTATTGCGCCTGGACGCCGACGCGGCCGGCGTCCTCTTGGTAGTCCTCATACTTGTAGGTGGCGCTGCCCTCCGCGCACGTCTGACGGGGTGTTAGCAGTGCCAGCGCACCCGCCAGGATGAGCGCGCGCGCTTGAGGTGAAAAATTACCGGGTGAGTGGGACATAGGGTTTATTGGTAGCACAAAATAGGGCATTGATTCGTTTTTGGCCTCATGGGAATTCGCACTGGCAGGCGGATTGCGAGCGATTCTGCATTCAGATTAGTGGGGATTTTTTTACGTCGTTTGATGGATTGCGAAGACGACAAACGATAGGAATGCCAGTTCCATGCCGCAAAGAACTGTTATGTAACCGAACAGTAACGTTTGGCAGTGAGACACCCGCCCGATTGCACTTGGTCGTGGAATTCTCCTGCGCTGCCAACCCTACGCTCCAGCGGTTAACCCGCTGTTGTGCAGAGGGTGGCTGGATAAAATCCGCAATCACGCCTGCGCGTAATTTCGCTGATGACCACTCGCATTATCCATTCCGGCTCGGCTACCGGCTGCTCATTTATACAGTTTGTTTACAGGCCGGACTTGTATCGCCGTGCTGGAATCGCACTTCAAATTCCGTCATCTGTTCATCCGAACGCAGGAGCGTGAGTTCGCCACCCTGCAGACGGGCCAGTTCACGGGCGAGATCCAGACCGAGTCCGTAGCCGGGAATATCCTCTGCCATGGTGCCGCGGTGGAAGCGCTCGAAAATCAGATCCCGCGCTGCGGCGGGTATGGGGCGCCGGGTGGTATTGCCCACCACCAGGCGCACTGCATCATCAGCCAGGTGAACCGCCACGCGTATGCGCCCATTGGAGCGGTTGTATTTTTGCGCATTTTCGAGCAGATTCTGGAGGATCAGGGCGACATGGCGTTTTTCGCCGAGGATGGGGATTTCCGGAGGATAATCTTTTTCAATGACGAGCGAGTGTTGGTCCGGTCGCACGCTCAGGTCGTCGAGAGCCAGTTCAATCAGTTGCGACAGATCGACGGGGCAGGGCGCAATCTTCAGTTGTCCGGCATCCATGCGCGAAAGGAGCAGCAAATCATCAATCAAACCGGAGAGACGGTAGGTTTGGTGCACGAGGCCGTTGAGTTCTTCGCGCAAAGCCGGCGAGAGCTTCTCCCGCTCCGGGATATCCTGCAGAATGGCCCGCAGCACCGCCACGGGCGTCTTGAGCTGGTGGGAGGCGTCGGCAGAGAAGCGCGCCGCACGCTGCATGCCAGCGGCTGCCTGTTGATATGCCGTCTCGGCCTGCCGGCGCTGGTCGCGTTGCTCCGACAGACTCCTCAGTAAAATTTCCACAGGTCGGGCGAATCGGGCGGCCAGTGTCCGGCTTGCCAAGAGCCCGGTCAGCAGAAGCAGCCCGCCTGCGCCCAGCACCTGCCAGCGCAGTTTGGCCAGTCTGGTCTGCAGTTCTGTCATGGGCAACAGACAGATCTGATAGGCCGCGGCATAGGCTGACTCTGCGTTCAATTGTTGAAACAGGAGCAAATGCGGCACTCCCCCCAGAGTTAACGGTATCGGCTGGGAATTGTTTCCAGTGCGCGCCAAAGCCGCTCCCAAGGCGTCCGCCACCTGTCGGGCGGCTGGTGCCGGCAGCGTGGTGTGATAAATCTCACCGCGGAACCATAGGCCTTTGATGTATCCGGGCTCGCTGCGGCGCAAGAGCCGGCTCGCCGGCTCAAAGCCCAATATAAGGGTTGCTGACTGTGAGGGTTTATTCCCTGCCAGCAACGGGATCGCAATCAGGTCAAAGATGGGCCCATCCCCATCCACTTGTTCCCGGTGCAAGTAGCCGAGCTGAGGGCCGGCGATCAGTCCGGCCGGGAGCTTGAGTTGGGCCGATTCGTCCGGCAGGAGTGGTCCGGCCCACATTGCGGGGCCCGGCTCAATCACAGCGCCTGCAGGGTCGAGTAACCGGCAGAACTCCGCATGGAAACCATCACCAGCATGATGGGACTCAATTCCCTCCGGTGCCTCGACGATATCGGCCAGCACCTCCTGCATGACCTGGTAGGGTTGCGATTCCGGCGGGTGGTTGGTTTCGACGTGCAGGACCACCTTACGCCCCAATTCGCGGCAGCGTTCCAGGAGCATGGCATAGCGCAGGGAGTGCACATTGGACATGGCGTCAAATGTGCGCTGGAATTCCCGTTGCATCGCGGTTTCTGCATCCGTGGACAGCTTGTGCTGCACGATCACAAGCGCTGCGGTGGTAAGCGCGGCGACGACCATCATGATCGCAAATTGCAGACGGCGTCGGAAGAGCTTGATTCCGTCGTCCGCCGGTTCCGGCTTCATGCTTTCATCGTATAACCAACATGACGGACAGTATGGATGAGCGGCACGGCATGTTCAGTATCCACTTTCCGCCTGAGCCTGGCAATAAATATGTCCACCGTGCGAGTTTCATATTCGTAGTCCCGTTGCCAGACCCGCTCGCTCAGCTCACCCCTCGTAAAAACGCGGCCCGGTTCCTGCATCAGCACTTGGAGCAATTCAAATTCACGCGGGGCCAGGTCCAGGGGATTACCTGTCCGGGTCACTTTTCGCCGTCGCACGTCCATCCGCAAATCCTCGAACTGATAATAGTCGCCCGCGTGTGGAGTCGTGCCGCGCCGGCCGACGGCTTCAATGCGGGCGACGAGTTCCCCGTTTGCAAACGGCTTTGCCAGGTAGTCGTCGGCTCCGGCCTTGAGTCCGGCAATGCGGTGTTCCACTTCGTTGCGCGCCGTCAGGATCAATACCCGGGCCGGACAGCCTTCCTGCCGCAATCGGGCCAGCACCGCGAGGCCGTCAAGGGTGGGCAGGTTGAGATCAAGCACAATCAGGTCCGGGTGGTCTCGGAGCGCCGCTTCCAGCCCGGTCGCCCCATCACTGTGCATTTCTGTGGTGTGACCATGCCGAGTCAGCACTGTGTCGATCAGCCGGGCCATCTGCATCTCATCTTCAATCACCAGTATTCGCATGGCTGGCTAATCTAAGGCGGCAGAACACACAACGTGCAAGCAGGCAAACTGCCACCCGGCAAAGAGACTGACAGTCGTAGGGCATGCAGGCTCATGGCGACGTGACAGTGTCGGAATTTGCGCAAATGTTCCAGCGGAACAACTGGAAGGCGGGATTTTCTGCTGACCAACGGCATGGACAAGCAGTGATGGCTTGGGCGCCGATCAGATAAGAGGTCATTGGCCAACGGAGACGAAAGGCCGGGTTCCGCCTGAGTGTGCCTGCCCAGGCTCGGACCACGGCGAAGGCGTCGCGCCCGGTCTGGCGCAGGCCGAACTCGAATTCCGTGTGGCGGCAATTGAGCCAGGTGCGAGGGGGCCCGGAGCGGTAAGACTGGGAAACGTCCGGTTGGATGAGGTTGGCTGTGGACATGGGTGGGCAAAGTGCGCCGATCCTGTGCACGGGCTGGCTCCCGGCAAAATCCCGCTGATTAGGACAATCCGCGAGTCAGTGGTGGTCTTACATCGTCTGGTGCATCACCATCGGACATTCAGATTGACCCTTTCGAGCCATGTGACGTCGTCTGAAAACGGCAGGCTTTCCTGCCGGTGCCTCCTCTGCTCCCATGAACCAGCATCTCCTCTATCTCTCCCGCGCCGACGTCGAATCGGTGCAGCTTCCGATGGCAGAAATCATCGCGGCGGTCGAAACCGGGTTTCGCGAACATGGCGAGGGTCGGGTGGAAATGCCGCCCAAGCCCGGCATCCATCCGCTGCCCGATGCTTTCATTCACGCGATGCCGGCCTACGTGCCGGCGATGGAAGCCGCCGGCATCAAATGGGTCAGCGGTTTCCCGCAGAACATGTCCAAGGGGCTGCCTTACATCAGCGGTCTCCTGATTCTGAACGACCCGGCCACCGGCTTTCCGCTGGCGGTGATGGACTGCACCTGGATCACCGCCATGCGCACCGGGGCGGCCACGGCCGTTGCCGCCAAGTTCCTTGCCCGGCCGGAATCGGCCGCCGTTGCCATCCTCGGCTGCGGCGTGCAGGGGCGCAGCAATCTCGAGGCGCTGACCGTGGTGTTGCCCGCGCTGACACAGGTCCGTGCCTACGATTCCAATCCCGCCGCGGCGGAACGGCTCTGCGCCGAGGCGCGTTCCCGCCACGGTCTGGCTGCGGTCGGCTGTGCAAATCCCCGGGAGGCCTGTCGCGACGCCGACGTGATCGTCACCGCCGGACCGATTCTCAAACACCCCACGCCGGTCATCGAACGGGGCTGGCTGGGCCGCGGCACCTTTCTGTCGCCGGTCGATTTCGACTCCTATGTCCGGCCGGAGGTCTTTGCCGCGGCGGCTCCCTTTTACACTGACGACCTGGCGCAACAGCGGTATTACCGGCAGATCGGTTATTTTACCCACCTGCGCGAACCCGATGGCGACCTCGGCGGCCTTGTCTGCGGGCGGGTGCGTGGACGCCAGCCGGGCGACGACCTCACCGTAGCGATGAATCTGGGCATTGCGCTTGAGGACATGGTCACGGCCATCCGGGTGTATCACGCCGCCCAGGAAAAGGGCATTGGCATCCGGCTGCCGGTCTGAGTCACCCGACTTTTGCTCCCGTTGCCGGGTCCTTCCCGCATCGACAGGCGGGGACGGAAAGGCTGATTTGATCCGCATGGCTGCTGTTCGCACCTACACCAATCCCATCGGCGCCTCGCCTCTGCACATGGGGGACCCGTTCGCATGGCGGCACGGTGATCGTTATTACCTGACGGGCACAACCGATCCAGACGAAGGATTCCGCTACTACCATTCACCCAATCTCGTGGACTGGACCGAGGGCGGCTGGCTGTGGCGGCGCAACGCGGCGAGTTGGGTGGACGGCCGGTTGTGGGCGCCCGAAGTGTGTGCTTGGCGCGGTCGTTTCTATCTCACTTACAGCGGCACGCTGCGCGGAGTGAAAGCCATGCGCATGTTGATGGGTTTGGCCGTGAGTGATCGGCCCGAGGGTCCGTATCAGGACTTGCGCACCCCTTGGTTCGACCCCGGTTATTCCACGATCGATGGCCATGTGTTCATTGATGACGACGGCACGCCCTGGCTCTACTTCAGTCGCAATGGCAGCCGCGACGGCTATGACTACGGCATCATTTACGGCGTGCGGCTCAGCGCGGACCTGTTGTTGCCGGTGGGCGAACCGGTGCAGCTGCTGGAAGCCGATCAACCTTGGGAGACGGCGATCCGGGACTGGAATCGCTGCAATGAAGGCTCCGCCGTATGGCGGGACGGCGATCATTACGTGATGACCTATTCGGCCAACCACTACATGTATCCCGGCTATGGCATCGGCGTGGCGCGGGCGGCGCATCCGCTCGGCCCGTGGACCAAGGATCCCGCCAATCCCCTTGCGAAGAGCGTTCCGGCGGCGGGCGTGTCGGGGCCGGGTCACAATTCCGTGGTTTTGTCACCCGACGGCTCCGAACGCTTCATGGTCTACCATGCGCATGCCGACCCGGCCGTGCCTTCGGCCGACCGGGTGGTGTATATTGATCGCCTGCAATGCGACCCGGCGAGCGGCTGGTGGCGGCTGCTGGGTCCGACCCGTTCACCGCAGCCCTGGCCGGGTGGGGCAGGCGCTTGAGCTCAAGAGTCAATGGCGTGTGGCCCAAATCAAAACGCTGACGCAGGAGTCTGCTGGTAGGCGATGGCTTTTCTATAGGAGTGCCGCTTGACGGCGCCCGCGGGCGTCAGCGAGTGACGCCCTTGTAAAATCGCCTGCAAGGAGGCTCCTGCCTTTAGGCCGCGGACGAATGCAACGGCCATCAATCCACGGGCAGGCCCAATTGGCGCGCGAGCGCGGGCACGCCGATCTCGGCACTGGCGGCGATCACTACGTAGCGCGGCGGCACATTGGACGGGTTTGGATCGACGAGATAGCAACGCGCAGCGACGGGGGCGCAGGCGGTGAGTCCGGCGGCGGGATAGACCTGCAGCGAGGTTCCGATGACGACGACCATGTCCGCGTCGGCGATGATGGCCTCGGCCTCCGGCATGGCCTCCACGGCTTCGCCGAACCAGACGATGTGCGGCCGGAGCTGGCCGCCACGGGGGCACCGGTCGCCGAGGGCGATGGGCGCGTAGCCGATGCCGACGATGTGAGCCGGGTTGCGCACGCTGCGGGCCTTGGTGAGTTCGCCGTGGAGGTGCAGCACCTGCCCCGAGCCGGCGCGTTCGTGGAGGTCGTCGACGTTCTGGGTGATGATCGCGACCTCATGCGCATGTTGCCAGGCGGCGAGGGCGAGGTGGGCGGCGTTGGGGACGACGGTGGCGAGCTGGGCGCGGCGGGCGTTGTAGAAACGCAGGACGAGGCCGGGGTCGCGCTGCCAGGCCTCCGGCGTGGCCACGTCCTCCATGCGGTGGTTTTCCCACAGGCCGCCCGCATCGCGGAAGGTGCGCAGGCCGCTGGGGGCGCTGATGCCGGCTCCGGTGAGGACGACGATATTCATGCGCCGTGGTTAACGGCCGGCCGGCGCGGTGACAACTCCACGTGGGCCTCCATGGGGTCTCTGCCTGTGGCGCCCAAACCGCGGGTTGTGAAAACAAGCACCGCCAGGGAGCGGTCGGGCAAGCCATACCGACCAACCGGCAAAAAATGAGCAGAGAAATGCATTGCGGACCGGTGTGGAGAGTCCTCATTTGGCTCCGTTCGTGTTCTTTTCAATGTCTGGGGCAGCGGGGAAGGCCGTGAGATCCGGCCACAGTTGCGCTGCGGTGACACATCAGTCCAAACCTCCAGCGTGCGGCGAACGCACGGAAAACCAATCGGGGTCACACCCGGTGAAGGTGGGGGAGAGGCCGC
Organism: uncultured Opitutaceae bacterium; assembly: GCA_903952145.1. Classification (GTDB taxonomy): domain Bacteria; phylum Verrucomicrobiota; class Verrucomicrobiia; order Opitutales; family Opitutaceae; genus UBA2377. Next base: position 10,169 of record CAJBES010000120.1, read on the forward strand.
CGGCAATCCGCCGGCCCAAATGTGAAGTCCGAATATCCCGTCCCAGACGCTCACGCGGCCGGCATGTAAATTTTTGCGTGTGCCGAGCTGCTTAACTTCATCGCAAAAATGAAGCGTGAGGGCAGCGCCTGCCGGCCACGGCCATGCGTGTCTGCTCTTACCAAGCAAAGACAGACACCATGACTGTATTCCATACGGCCCGTTTACCGGGCCGGCTATTCGCCTGCATTGCGCTGGCCGGGACCCTTGTGTCCGGCCGCGCCCAAGATTCCGCCACCCCGGCGGAGCCCGTGAACCTGGACACCCTGGTGGTGACAGCCACGCGCACACCGGTGCCGCTCGCCCAACTGGCCTCGGCGGCCAGCATCGTCACCGCCACCGACCTCGCGGCCCGCCAGCAATACGACCTGCTGTCCGTCTTCGGCACCCAGCCGGGCGTGCCGGCGGCCACCACGGGCCAGACCGGCGGTGTGACGTCGCTCTTCACCCGCGGTTCCAACTCGAATCACACGCTCATCCTCGTTGACGGCATCCGCTTCAACGACGCGAACACGGAGTATTTCAACCTCATCGGGGGCGCCACGCTCGGCGCCCACGAGCGCGTCGAGATTGTCCGCGGTCCGCAGAGCACGCTGCACGGCGGCGAGGCGCTCGGCGGCGTGATCGCGCTCAACCAGGCCCGCGGCAGCGGTCCGGCCACCGGCAGCATGTCCCTGGAAGGCGGCAGTTTTGCCAGCGCCCAGGGCGCCGTTTCACTGCAGGGCCAGCGCGGCGCAAATGCCTACGCCTTCTCCCTGGCCGCCGGGCGCACCGAGAACGACCGCCCTGACAGCACCTTTACCCGCGGCAACTTCGCCTTGCGCCTCGACCATGAGCTCAGCGCCACGGCCCGCATCGGCGCGACGCTCCGCGGCTACCACGGCCTCTACGAGTCACCCGGCGACCGCTTCACCAATGATCCCAACAACACCGAGCGCGAACGCATCGGCCTGGCCACCGTCTTTGCCGAG
>CAJBES010000121.1 GCA_903952145.1 uncultured Opitutaceae bacterium
GACCTGCCGGGCCTTCCCGACAATCTCCCCGAGCGACAGCGCCACCTTGCCGCAGATTTGGACGCCATTTTCGCTCTTCTTGACGGAGTCCTCGATCTTGCCGGCAGTCTCCTTGGCGGACTGGGCGCTGCGCTGCGCGAGGTTGCGCACCTCCTCGGCGACGACCGCGAAGCCGGCCCCGGCTTCACCGGCGCGGGCGGCCTCGACCGCGGCGTTGAGCGCGAGGATGTTGGTCTGGAAGGCGATCTCGTCGATGGTCTTGATGATCTTGGAAATGTCGTCGGAGGCGCCCTTGATGGCGTCCATGGCGTGTTTCATCTGCTCCATGTCGGCCGCGCCGGTTTCGGCGGCGGCGCGGGTCTGACCCGCCAGATCCTTGGCCTTCGTGGCGTTCTCGCCGTTGCGCTTGGTCATGCTGGAGATCTCCTCCAGCGAGGCGCTGGTCTCCTCCAGCGACGCCGCCTGCTCGCTGGACCCCTCGGCCAGCGACTGGCTCGAGGACGATACCTGCCCGGCCGCCGAGGCGGTCTGGTCCGCACCGGCGCTCAGATTACTGCAGACCTTTTTCAGGGCTTTGTTGATGCCAATGCTGATCAGGATACCGAGGCCCAAGGCCGCGATCACGCCTACGACCGTGGCGGTGATCGAAATGATTTTCAGGAGCGCCGCCTGGGAACTGGACGCCTTGGTCGCATCGGCGGCGAGCGTCTGATTGATCTGTACCAGCTGGTTCAACAGCACCTCGGCGGCAGCAAAGGTGGCGCCATTGACCACCAGAGCCTGCTGGGTCATTTTCTTGTAAAGCTGTTCACCCCGGGTGGCGCTTTCCATCGTGGTTTCATAGGTCTTGGAGAGGGCGACAAACGCCTCATGGTCGGCCTTCCAGGCGGCCCAGGCCGGCCCGAATTCCTGCCACAGTCTGGCCTCCGCGGGGGTCTGCTCCAGCGATTCATAGATCTTGCGGGCCGCATCGATGCGCCGCCACGCCGCCGCGATGCGCTCGTAACTGCTCTGCCGGTCCGAGAGGTCCCCGCTGCGATCGAGCAGGGCGTTTTCCGCGGCATCGATCCCGGTCTGCGCCTCCTTGATGGTCAGCAGCGAGTGAACGGTCAGCAGGTCAACCCGCGAGTAGGTGGCCTGTGGATTGTCCGATTTGAGCCGGTAGATTTCCGTGACCTGGTCCAACAGGCGCTTGGCCTTGGCAAAGGACTCCGCGTTGATCGTGAGCGCCTGTCTGGCCATCTCGGTGTAGTTTTTGTCGCCTTGGCGTTGGGCTGCGAGCGTCTGGTCATAGGCATGGCTGATGGCGACGTAGGCCTGATGGTCCTTTTTCCACGCTTCCCAGGCTGGCACGAATTTATTCCAGACCGCGGCCTCCTCGGAGGTCTGGGGCAGGGGTTCGTAGACCTTCCACGCCTTGTCGGCCCGCTGCCAGGCGGCGGCGAAGATCGCATATTTCTCCTCCCGCGCCTTGAGGTCGATCTCGCGGCTCAACAGCGCATTTTCCGCGCCGTCCACCGCCGACTGGGCCTCGCTCATGACGAGCAGGCTCTGGACGCTGGGCAGGCGATTTTCGCCAATTTCCCCGATGGCTTCGTTGCTCTTGACGGCGCCGTAATAGCCGACGAGGCCGAGCAGCAGGGTGATCGCGGCCACGGCCGCAAAGGAGGAGATAAGTTTCTTGCCGATGGTCCAAGTCGTTTTCATCTGTTATGGTCCGTGTTGAGGTTTAAGGCTCCGGTTATGGCAGGAACAAATGTGGGGTAGGTTACGCGAGCCTGCCTCTGGTAATCGGCCAAAGGGAATATTTCTGAAGCTGAATTTTCATTCCCGGAGGGCCCGATCTCCCGAAGCTTGCGTCGGTTTGGTTGCAGCCAACCTCGCTGAGGCCGGACCGGGGTCGGCGACCCCGGTGACACGGCCCGGAGTTTGGCAGGCGGGCCCGTTGCGCATGGCCTGCCACCTACGGCAAATTCAACCGTAACTGTGCTAGAAACCGAGTTGGAAACGGGTGATGAACACGTTCTCGTCCTGCCGGAGAACCGGCGTGGTCGAGACGGCGGGCGCACCGGCGTTGAAGCCGAAGTCCGTCCGGTAGCAGGCGAGCTTGAAAGCGACGGCTTTGCTCAGATACCAGTTCAGGCCGAGGCCGATGGACGACGCTTCGCGGGCGCTGCCCGCGGCTGACGCGTAGAGCGGGAAAGCTGCGTCATCGACCTTGACGCTGGCGAAGCGCCCCGTGACCTCAAAGGCGCCCCAGGTGCCGGAGGCAGGACTGAAATTGGTGCGCGGCACGACCCCGGCAGACGACGAATCCTCGCCCGTCAGCACGTAACCGGCGGCAAGCTGCCAGGCCTGGTTCTGCAGTTCGGTCTTCGCGCCGGTCGCGCCAGGGCGGACATTGACCGTGGAGACGATATACTCGCCGAGGACGCCGAGGGCGCCGTTGCGATAGTCAAATTGCGGGGAGAGCCGCCAATTTCTCCCGTCGGCCAGCGTGGCGGCATTGTAGGAGAAGAAAGTCTGCTGCCCGTCCGTGCGGAAGCCGCCGGTGCGGCCGGCCGCGGTTTTCCCCCGGCCCACGCTGCCGGCGACGCCCAACGACAGGCCCTGCAGGGCCGCGCCGGCATCAGCCTTGAACGGCGCGGCCATCACCCGCGCGACGAGGTCTTTCTCATTGTCGAAATCCGTGTTGGTGGAGCTGGCGCCGTCGGCCACCCCATTGAACACGCCGAGCGCGTAGTTCACCGCCCCGTTGAGCACCTCGCCCCAGGCCTGGATGCCGAGGTCGCGGTTCGGGACGAGGTTGCTCGCGATGGAGCGCTCGTTGAAGAAGGTCCACGCATCGGACTGGAGTTGCTCGAGCCCAACCGGCGACTTGAACTTGCCGAGCTTGAACTGGAGCGCCTTTGACACGGCGAGGTTCAGGTTGGCGTCGAGGAGGCTCACGCTGCCGCCGCCGAACTCGGTCACGAGCTGGAAGGAATAGTTCTTCGCGAGCACGCCCTCGCTGATCAGCCGGGCACGGCGCAGCACAAAGCCGTTGTTGGTGAGGCCCGGATCGTCGAAGAACTGCCGCGAATCGAACTGCACGAGACCGCGCAGCTTCACCGCATTGGCCCCGTCGGCACTCGCGAGGGTGAAGCCCTTGTCGTTGAGGGTGAGCTTCGGCGCCGGCGGCGCGGCGGCGTCCTTGAGTTCCTGCTTCCGCTCGATGACAAGCAGCTTTTGTTCGAGTGCGCGGATCTGCTCGCGCAGCAGTTTGAGTTCGTCGGCTTCGGTCGCACCGGGTGCGGCGGTCAATACCGGGAAGGCCAGCAACGCGATGAGCGCCGGCCCCAGTTGGCGCAGGACGACGGATCGCAGGGCAGTGGCAGATGGGGCGTGGTGCATGGCGTGGGTGGGTGGGGCGCTTTTGAGGTTGCAGACGGCGGCAGCCTCTCCGGGGCGCGACCGGGCTGGGGGGATTAATCGGTCAGGAGCGGCGGCGCTTGAGTCCCATCAAGCGCCCGATCCGGAAAATCCGGCGGGGTCGCCGACCCGGGTCTAGCTCACCTTCCCGTCGCCGGGCGGGGGGTTGCGGTGAGACGGAAAACCGTGAAGGGGAGGGGATCAAAGGTCACCTGCGGATTCGGCAGCTGGGGTGGACGGAAGACCGGACGGCCCCACGTGAGGTCATAGGAAGGTGCGGTTCGGTTGTGACAGACTGGCTGGGGCGTGCCATTGCAGGCTTGGGCAGGTGTGGTCATGGTATGCTCTTTAAACGGCCACATCGGGAGTGAGTTTATCAATAAATGCTGCAAATGCGGGGTTATACCCATCGCCGGAGCTTTTACGTGCATGGTGTTGAATGTCGGCAGGCATTCGCCGGTGGCCGGCCGAAGCGCCTGCACACAGGCTGCCTGCGAAAGAGCAAATACTCAGGGCGATTGGTATTACACCGGCGTCCCGAGCCATTTGGACTTTTGGCCCGGCAGCGCGGCGGCCCTCGTCCGAGCCGGGTTGAACGAAGCGTCTTCCGCCGGATAACGCCATCGACAACCGGGATGGCCCGCCTGCCAGCGGGCGACCTGCACTGGCGCAGCCCTCCAACGTCCTCGTTTGTGCGA
>CAJBES010000122.1 GCA_903952145.1 uncultured Opitutaceae bacterium
GACGGCGGGCGCAAGCCCAGCCGTGGAAGCGCCCTCGGCAAGCCGGATGCGGGAAAACCGCCCGTCCGGTTTGATGAGGGGCGGAGTCAGACGGTCATTGGCCTTGGGCCTCTTCAACCCGTCGGCTCCGCCTACTCTACTGAGTCTGGCCCCTTGCTCAGCGCAATGGACCGCTTTACCGCAGCGGGTCGCCGCGCGGCAGAACTATCGCAGGCAGAGATGACCAAACATGACCAAACATGACCGACATGACCGGGAATTGGCATTTCCCAGATTCACGCGCGCGATCTTCGGCTCCGCAAGGGCGGGCGGGAAGGGAAACTTTACCGTTTCTTTACCAATGGCGACCAGTTTTCCGTTCGCGGGTGGTAACCTCGCCGACGGCAGGGAGGGACGCAGGAGGGCCGGTGAACCTGGGCCGACACGGCGACCGCGGATAGGGCCGGGGCTAGCCACCTGCGGGCGACTCCGGCCAGCCAGATGATGCGATGACCTTCGCCTTGGCTTCCCGGCTTGAACCAACCGACCGAGCCGCCTTGGGCCGGACGGTGATCCTGATTCAGATTTCAAAGAGCCAGCCGGCACCCCCCGCCAGCAGCCGACGTAGAGGGCCGACGCTGCACGGATTGAAAAAACACCCTACGAAACATGTAGCACTGCAAAACACCACAACACTAACTGTGATTGCGCAAGCGGAAATCCATGCCGAGCCGGCTGGTGCAAGACCGTGCCCCAATTTTGAAAGGAACTCGTTTGTGGATGGTTGTTTACGGGACATTACGGTAGGAGCCACGCGCTGCGGTTGGTCTGCGACCCAGCCGCGCTCCGTGAAAATGCGAATTGCCGGCCCCGAGCCGAGCCGTTGGACGCCGCGGGCGAAGTCTGCCACTCCCCCCTCACCAGCCGCAACGTGGAGCGGTCGGCAATTCCTGACCGCCGCCGGGGCAAATTTGCCTAGCGGTGGGGGCGTTTTCCGCCTCGGCGTTGCCCGCCGGGGAACTCGCGGGTCAAGAACACGCTCTTTTCAGGCTTTTCCTGCCTTTTGTGGCGGTGGCATACCCATTGCTGGGCATCCCGCTGCATGAATCTCGTTGAAAACACCGCCCCCCTGCCGCCCTTGGCGCAGGCCGAAAACACCCTCCGCATGCCGATGGGCCTGCTGGGCTTCGAGGGCATCAAAGAGTATCTCCTGCTGGCCGACCCCGCCGAAGAGCCGTTCCTCTGGTTGCAAGTGCCCCACGATGCCAACCTCGCTTTCCTCGTCGTCGCGCCCCAACCGTTGCTGCCCGCCTACCAGCCGGAGATCAGCCCGGAAGACGCCGAGTTCCTCGGTCTGGCCAGCTCCGCCGACGCCGCCATCCTGAGCATTGTGACGGTGCGCGGCCCCAACCAGGCCACCCTCAATCTTAAAGGCCCGATTGTCTTGAACCGCCGCACGTTGGTCGCCAAGCAAGTCATCCCCACCAACGCCGGTCAGTTCTCCGTGCAGCATCCGCTGCCCGTCGTCCAATCTTAACCCCCGCCACCCATGCTCATCCTCTCCCGCAAACTCAACGAGTGCATCGTCATTGACGGCCGCATCACCGTCAAAATCGTCCGGGTGGAGGGCGAGGTAGTCAAACTCGGCATCACCGCGCCCATGGAGGTGCCGGTTCACCGCCAGGAAATTTACGAGGAAATCCAGAAGAACAATCTGGAAGCCCTCACGCAAGGACGCGCGGCTGTTTCCGCGTTGCCCAAAGTATCCCGACCGAAAAGTAACCCTGAAACTACCGTTTAACGGATTAAC
>CAJBES010000123.1 GCA_903952145.1 uncultured Opitutaceae bacterium
ACTCCATTCGCGCCCATTTGCGAAAATTAGCGGTTAACCGACTGGGAATATTTGGCCACATCCTCAAGGGCCATTGGCATGAGACGCAGGCCGGGTCGTGTCGGGGCGCAGCTTGACTGCGCCCGCCAAGTTCGGAGGGCCCCGACGTCACCGAATCCAGAAGCCGCCGACTTTGCCGTCCTTGAGGCTCAGCGTTACGAGCAGATCGTCGCCGCCCTGCCTGAAGCTCAGCTTCCAGAGTGTGACGCGAAAGCCTTTCTGCTGCAGTTCGCCGAGGTAGGTCACTGCATGGCCGGCCTTCAGCATCGGGGCCAGTTGCGCCGCGACTGCCGCGAACTGCTCCGGCTTCAATTTCTGTTGGAACACCGCGTCGCCGTCGGCCACGAAGGCCGCGTAGTCGGTGTTTTCAATGGCGGCGAACAGCTTGGCTGAAATCGCAGCGGCATCACCCGGGGCATCGGCGGCGGTCAGCAGTGCCGGGCTGCACAGCAACAGGGTGGCGACCAGAATAATCGAACGGAGGGATTTTGTATTCATGGGAATGGTGGACCTTTGCCTAAACGCCCAGGGAGAGTCACGCCAACAAGCATGCAAACCCGCGCGCCGCGCTTCGTCACACGGGCGGGCCGGCTTGGGGATCAGTGCCGCCGTCGGGGTGCGCGGGAACCGTTGCTTCGCCTTGGTATTTGCGGTCCTGACCGCCCCATTTGTCGCAGCCGCCCTGGCCGCTCGGGCGGACGCTGGGTTTCTGGATGCTGGTGTAGCCCTTGAAGGCGTAGGGGTCCGTGCCGGCCACGATGATGATGTCGCGGTAATCGTGGTGCGCGTTGTGGTCGCCCTCGGGGGTCCTGCCCCAGGGCAGGAAGGACTCGCAGCTCATGTAGTGGTTGACGAGTGCGCGGCGGTAAGTGCCCTCGGGGGCGCGGTTGGGCAGCGAGCGGTGGAGCAGGTAGCCGTTGAAAAACACGACCGCGCCGGTCTCGACCTCCACCGGGATCGCCTCCTCGTCGCGATAGGGGAAATTCACGGACTGCTCCGCGCAGTCGAAACGGCGGTCGCCGTGCCACTGCTGTTCCCACAGGATGCCGGGCCGGTGCGAACCGGGGATGACCCAGAGGCAGCCGTTTTCCTGCGTGGCGCGATCAAGGGCGATCCAGGCGCCGGTGAGCGAGCGGTCGCGGGTGGGGATGTAATCCTCGTCCTGGTGCCACGCCTGGCCGGGTTTTCCGGAGGCCTTGATGAAGAGCATCGACTGCATGCACTTCACGTTGGGACCGATGACGGTGGTGAGGGTTTTGACGGTGGGCGGGTTGTGGATGGCCCGCAGCATCACCTCGGAGCATTTGTGGGGAAAATGGATGCAGAGGAAGCGTTGGAGTACCGAGGCGTCGGGTTCGGCGGGATCGGCCTTCGGGTGCTCGGGCAGTTCGCCCCGGTCGCCGCGGCAGATGAGCGTGGTCTCCTGCTTGAGTTCCTCGATCACGGCGGGGGCGAAGGCATTTTCGAGCACGAGGTAGCCGTTGGCGTCGAAGAACGTCTGCACCGCGGCGGGGTCGGCGTCGGGCGAGAAATAGCCCGGCGGGCGGTTGGGGGGAAACTGGCTGCGGCGGGTGCCGGCGAAGCCGCCGGTTTCGGTCACAAGGTTGCGGGGCATGGTTTCAGGGACGGTGGCACTCATGGAGAGACAGGCGCATTGAACACACAATCAGGCCCAAGGCCAGCCGTGGGGGCTGGAAAACTGGCGCCAAAGGGAGGCATTGCTTCCGGCCGGATTCCGTTTGCGGGCCGGGGCTGGGGGACTCATACCAGCCGTCAACCCACCCGCTTCCCGCCATGAGTTTCAAAGCCATTTTCCGCACCATCGTCTTCCTCGCACTGCTCTTCGCCATGCTCTATGTGGGCATGAACAACACGCACGTGATCGACTTCCACTTCCCGATCGCCGGCACGACCGCCAAGGCACCGATCCACACTTCGGCGGCGTTGATCTACTTCGGGATTTTTGCCATCGGCGTTTTCGCCGGCATGGCCTTGCATACCGGGGGCGGCCGGAAGAAGGCCAAGGAGTAAGCCGGCAATCGCGGCGGTCACCACCAGCCCTGCCGGCGGCCGCGCCAGAAGGCAAAGACATAGGCGGCGGGGATTTCGCTGCTCAGCACGTCAACGACGTCGCTCAAATCCGGGTCGATCTGCCGACCGTCGGGGTCGATCTGCCAGCGCAGGCGCGTGGCGTCGATGGTTTCCAAGATGCGCCGGGCAAGGGAGCGGGCGGGAGCGGCGATTCGCGGGGCGTGCACCCCGGCAAGCACTGAGGTGACGAGCGTGCGCGAAAGCGGCTCGGTCCAACGCTTGCCGTTGGTGTTGCTCAGGTGCGGCTGGCTGAGGAACCATTCGGTGCGCGGCAGCCGGGGGGTGCGCGGGGCGGGCCGCCAGGCACCGGTCTTCAGGTTGAGCAGAAAGAAATAATACGGCAGCAGGTCGTCGCCAACGCCGAGCGACCATGGTTCCCACCATTTTTCCAAGGTGCCGGCCAACGCGGCGGCATCCACCAGCTCCGGCGCAAGCTCATGCACGCCCGTGGCGGACACGGCGGCAAAGAGGCTGTGGATCGTGGTTTCCCAGCAGAGATACTCGTCGGGCTGGCGGGCCGTGCCGACGAGCCGGTTGGGCGGCCAGTCGTGGGGCGCCTTGTTGGCGGCATCGCGTTTCCAGGCATCAAGCTTGGTTTCGCGGTCCCAGAGGGAGCGCCCGCGCCATTCCCGCGCTTCGGCGAGATATTCAGCGCGCCCGGTCAGGTGATGGGCAAGGGTGTTGAGATAAGTAAAGATGGCGTTGTAGGCGTGCTGGTCCGGCCGGTTGTCCCACACCCGGTCGAGGTAGTAGATCTTGTAGTCCATCCGCCGCCAGTGATCCGCCAAACCGACGAGCATGGCGCGGATTCGGGCGGCGTGCTCTGGTGGCGCAATCGTGAGATAGCTGAAAAGGCCCCACGCGGCGAAGAGGTATTGGTCGCCGCTGGTCTGGTCGGAGAGCCGGAAGCCGTAGGGTTTGCCCAGCCAGCCGGGCTGGCCGTCGGCCTCGCCAAGCCGGTAGATCGCCTCAAGGGAGGCGCAGGCGCGCGCGGCCTGGACTTTCGCGTCAGCCTCGCCGGTGGCCAGAAACCGCTCCACCTGTGCGGCGAGCCAGTAGCCGGACGTGGCGATGGAGTTTTCATTGTTGCGATATTCCCATGGGCCCTCCGGCGGAAACCGCCAGCCCTTGAAGGAAAAAGTTTCGATGCCGATGAAATCCGCCGGCCCGAACGGGCGGATGCGGTCGCCATCAATTTTGAGCAGCGAATAAAAAATCCCCGACGGGTGATCGTGCAGCGCTGGATAATGCGCGCTGATCCGGCGAGCCTTGGCCTCGGGCGTGAGGCCCGCAAGGTTGAGCAGTGGATGCATGGTTCAGTGTGCGGCCGCGCGGCGGAGATGGTCGCACACGATGGCGGCGGCGATGCCGGCGTTGAGCGACTCGGCCCGGCCGTAGCGCGGGATGGTCACGAACTCCGTGATGCAGGCCTTCACGGCGGCGGAGAGGCCGCGGCCCTCACTGCCGATGACGATGACGGCGTCGCGGCAGGGTGAAAGCGTGTGCACATCGGTGCCGGCAAGATCGCAGCCGAACACGGTCGTGGCCGCCGGCAGCCCGGCGAGGACGGTGGCGAGCGGGGCGGTGTGCACCGTCACGCGCGCGAAGGAGCCCATGCTGGCGTTGATGACCTTTTGGGAAAACAGGTCGGCGCAGTCCGGTGAGAGCACCACCCGGTCGAGCGCGAACCAGTCGGCGATGCGCAGCAGCGTGCCGACGTTGCCCGGGTCCTGCACGCGGTCGAGCGCGAGGGTGAGCCCGCGGGCGAGGCCGCAGTCGGGCAACGGCGCCCGGCGGATCCGGCCGACGGCGAGCACGCTTGACGGGGTGGGGAAGTGGCTGGCGCGCGCCATTTCATCGGGGGTGATACGAACCAGCTGGGGACGCGCCGTCCCCACCGCGTCCTGATTGGACTGACGCGACGAGGGCGTCGCATCCCCATGACAAATGCCGGCCACGGGAGGCGCCCACTCAGGGGTGGCGTAGATCTCCTCAAAGCCGAACTGTGCGGACAGCAGCTCGCCGACAACCTTCTCCCCCTCGACGACAAAAAGCCCGAGCGTCTCGCGGTGTTTCTTGTCACGCAGGGAATGGAGGCGCTGAAGATCGGCCTTGGCGGGCATGGGAGGAGTGTTGGGTGCCGGCCCACGGGTGCAACTCCGGGAATCGCCAAACGGATGGAGCCAGGTGGGCGGGCACATCCCGGTGCCCGCCTGGACGCTGACGCGCAGAAAGACCCGGGCTTCGGCCGTTTTCCGGCAACCGCATCTCAGCGTCATCCGTCCTGCGCATGATTGCATCCGGGCCAAAAATCTCCACGTATCGCCGGATTATCTATGACTACACGATTGGGCTGGGGAATTCTGGCCACGGGCCGGATTGCGGGGATTTTTGCGCAGGGCGTGGCCCGGTCGCAACACAGCCGGCTGGTCGCCGTGGGGAGCCGGTTGCAGGCGGGCGCTGATCGCTTTGCCAAGGAGTTTGGTGTGCCGCGGGCGCATGGTTCCTATGAGGCGCTGCTGGCCGACCCGGAAGTGCAGGCGGTCTACATCGCCACGCCCCATCCGCAGCATGCCGCGTGGGCGGTGCAGGCGGCCGAGGCGGGCAAGCACATTCTCTGCGAGAAGCCCATGGGCCTGAATCACGCCGAGGCCATGGTGATGGCCGAGGCGGCGCGGGCCAACGGCGTGCTGCTCATGGAGGCGTTCATGTATCGCTGCCACCCGCAGACGGCGAAGATCGTTGAACTGGTGCGCAGCGGCGTGCTGGGTGAAATCAAGCTTGTCCAGGCCGCGTTCGGCTTCAATGCCGGCTTCAATCCGGCGTCGCGTCTCTGGGCCAATGCGGCCGGCGGCGGTGGCATGCTCGATGTCGGCTGCTACCCGGTGTCGATGGCGCGGCTGATCGCGGGCGCGGCGGCCGGGGCACCCTTCCTCAACCCGGTGGTGGTCACCGGCACCGGCCGGCTCCATCCGGAGACGGGGGTGGATGTCGTGGCGGCGGCGACCCTCAAGTTCGCCACCGGCCTGATCGCGCAGGTTGCCACCAGTATTGGGCTCAACCAGGACAACGCCCTGCGTCTCTACGGCACCGCCGGGATGCTGCACGTGCCGTCGCCGTGGATCCCGCCGAGCGACGGGGCCGAGGCGAAGATGACCCTGACCGCCAACGGAAAGACGGAGGAAATCTCGATCGTGACGGCCGCGCCGCTCTACGGACTCGAGGCGGACGCCGTCGCCGCTGCCCTGGCCGAAGGCCGCCGCGAGGTGGCGGCGATGACCGTGGCCGACACGCTGGGCAACCTGGCCGCCCTCGATGCCTGGCGCGCGGCGGTCGGGCTGATTTACGAGCAGGAGCAACCGGTGAATTTCACCCACACCCACGCGCGCCGGCCGCTCCGCCGCCAGCCGGCCGCGCCGATCCCGCACGCCATCATCGCGGGGCTCGTCAAGCCGGTCTCGCGGCTGGTGATGGGTTGCGACAACCAGACGACCATGCCGCACGGTGCCGCCATGTGGGACGATTACTTCGAGCGCGGCGGGCGCACCTTCGACACCGCTTACATCTATGGCAGCGGCCTGCAGGAGCAGCTGCTCGGCCACTGGATGAAAAACCGCGGCGTGCGCGATGAGGTCAGCGTGATCGTGAAGGGCGCGCACTCGCCCTTCTGCAATCCGCCCGACCTGCTGCGGCAGTTCCACGAATCGCTCGGGCGGCTGCAGACGGACTATGCCGACATCTATCTGCTGCACCGCGACAATCCCGACGTGCCGGTGGGCGAGTTCGTCGAGGCCCTGAACGGGTTGGTGCGCGCCGGCCGCCTGCGCGTTTTCGGCGGCTCCAACTGGACCCTCGGCCGCATCGCCGCGGCCAACCGCTACGCACAGCGCAAGGGTCTGCAGGGCTTCGGCGTGGTGAGCAACAACTTCAGCCTCGCGCGCATGGTGGATCCGGTGTGGCCGGGCTGCATTGCGGCGTCGGACGCGGCCTCGCGCCGCTGGTTGAAAAAACACCAGTTGCCGCTTTTGGCTTGGTCCAGCCAGGCCCGCGGCTTCTTCACCGATCGCGCCGGACCGGACCAGTGCGGCGACGAGCAGCTCGTGCGCTGCTGGTATGCCGACGACAATTTTGCCCGCCGGGAGCGGGCCATCGCCTTGGCGAAACAAAGGGGGGTGTCGCCCATCGCCATCGCCGCCGCCTACGTGCTGGCGCAGCCGTTCCCGACCTTTGCGCTCATCGGTCCGCGCGTCCTCAGCGAGACCGTGGGCTCACTGGCGTGCCTCGGCCTCGCGCTTTCGCCGCGCGAGCTGGCGTGGCTGAATCTCGAACGCGCGCGGCCGTAGTTGGAAAGCAAACTATCCCCGCGAGTGCGTCACATCCGCCACGGAGGGGCGTGACGTCCGGGCAGGACGGAGCCGTGCCGCGCATGGGCGGATGTTTTTCACCATGCAAATCCAGTTGTCAGTCACAACCTGGGGCGTAGGTTGCTGCCCAATCCCGCCTGCCCCATGAAACGACTCGCTCCGCTCGTTCTCGTTGCCCTGCTCATCACCCTCATGGTCACCCCGCTCCGGGCGGCCACGCCCGCGGCACCCGCGGCGCAGGACAAATCGCCTGGCGTCGCCCTCGCCACGACGGTCACTGCGGTCACCGGCATGGCGATCTCCCCGTTGCTGGGCACGGGCGCCTTCGGCGCGTATCAGTATGCCATGGCGAAGAAGAACGGGACACCCACCGCGCAGCTGCCCTGGTATGCGCAGTGGACCTTCTTCGTGCCCGCCCTGGTCATTGTCGGGGCGTGTGCGGCGAAGGATTCCCTCGGCGCAGTCCTGCCGCCGGGCTGGAAGAAGCCGCTCGATGTGCTCGAGACGATTGAAAACAAGGCCACGGGTTTGGTTGCCGCCGGCGCGATCGTGCCCTTTACGATGGCCGGACTGAGCAAGCTGATCGTCGCCAGCGCCCCGGCCGCAACCGAACCCGGCCTTATGTCGAGCGGGCTCGCGATGATTCACGTGGGGGCGATCGATTTCACCTGGCTGCTCAACATCCTCACCGTGCCATTCGGCATCGCGGTGTTCGCCGTCGTCTGGATGGCTTCGCACGCGATCAACGTGCTCATCCTCCTCAGTCCATGGGGCGCGATCGATGCGGCCCTCAAGGGCGCGCGCACCGCGCTGCTGGGCCTGCTCACGCTTACGGCCACGCTCAACCCCTGGGTCAGCGCCGCGCTCTCGATCATTTTGATCATCGTGGCCTACTTCGTGGCGGGTTGGGCTTTCCGGCTCACGATCTACGGCAGCATTTTCTGCTGGGACTTTTTCACCCTGCGCCGGGCGCGATACCGGGTGCAGCCCGATGAGAACAAGATGTTTGCCGGCGGGAACCTGCCCGAGGTGTCCGCCCGCACTTACGGCAAATTGCGGCAGACAGACTCCGCGGTGGTCTTCGCCTACCGGCCATGGCTGGTATTGCCCGAGCGCAGCGTGACCCTCACCGAGAAGAACCTCTCCGTCGGCAAAGGGCTGTTCTTCTCCACCGTGATCACCGGCAAGGATGAGACCTACTTCCTGCTGCCGCCGCGTTATCGCGGCCACGAGGAGGAACTTGTCAAGGCCTACGGCTGGGGCGGCGTGCAGCCGGCCGGCCTGCGCAAAGCCTGGAGCCTGCTACGCGAGCTGTTCGGCGGCACCGTGGCCAGGACGCAGGTGACGTGAACTAAAACGATCCCGTCGCGGCCATATCCCAGGCCTCGATGAATTTCACGGTGGCCCGGCCACCGGTGCTGAATGCACCGACGTCCAGACTGTCGCTTCTGGTCGGATAGATCCGCTGGGTGAGCGACTGACGCTCGTTGGCGAACACCTCCACAATCGAACGGTCGATGAAGACGCGCAGTCGCAGCGGTTCGCCCGTGGACAGTTCAAAGGGCGCGGCCTGTACCTGGACGTTCTTTTCCTGCTCGGGAAGGAAGGGCACCCGGGGGCGTTGGGGCAGCACGAGGCCGGATTTGCTCCCGTCGACCTTGAGCTGTTTCGCGGTCGCATCGTAGTAGATTCTGGTCTGCTCAGCCCCATCGGGGGATGCGCGCACAATCAGGCCGAACTGGGCGGCTTCGGTCGCATCCATCACAACCTGTATCTCCAGACAGTCGCCGCGGATGCCGGCCACGGTCACATGGGAATCAGCCGCCAGCGCGAAACCGTCCTGCCGTTGATGCGTGAGTCGCAAATTTTCGATTTCAGGAGCCGCCGACATTCGCAGCAACGGCGCCTTGCCGTCAGTTGCCAGGGTCAGGACCCGCGGGATCGTCATCATGCCGGCCCAGCCGGCGGCGCGGTGGGTGTCCTGATCGCGGCCCTCTTGGACCCAGCCGAAGAAGATCCGGCGGCCCTTGTCATCGAGCATCGTGTTGGGCGCGATCAACTGACCGCCTGTCCAGTTCAGCCGCGCGTGCTGCTCGATCATGAATTTGTCGTCCTGATAACGGCCCACATAGTATTGGGCGCCCCGCTTGTGGCTGGCGAACAGCAGCACGTGCTTGTCGCCGAGGGGAAAAAAGTTGGGCACGGCGCAGTCCTCATCGGCTTCGGTCCAGCCGCGGTTGGATGCGTAAAACGGATGCAGGTACTCCCAGTTAACCAGATCGGGAGACTTGAATAGATAGGCGATGTCGCCCTCCGGCTCGTTGGGACGGGCAAAGCATCGGCCCCAGCCGCTCAGGGCGTACCAAGTGCCGTTGTGTTGCCACACGCAGGGGTCGAAGACCTTGTACTCCTTCTGCTCTTCCGGTCGGGGGTAGGGGATCACCGGATTCTGCGGGTGCTTGGTCCAATGGATCAGCTCGTCGTCGGTGCTGGTCGCAATGCAGATGCCCTTCGGCACACCGAGGTAAACCAGCGTGGGCACGCCATTGTTGATCACTGCGCCGCCGCTGTAGCAACCGTTCCAATCCGGCTTGCCCGGTTCTGGGGCCAAGGCGACAGGGTGATGCGTCCAGTGGATCAGGTCCTTGCTGGAGGCGTGACCCCATTGGATGCTCTTCCAATAGGCCGCGTGCGGATAGAACTGATAAAAGAGATGATATCTGCCCTTCCAGAAGATCGGACCGTTGGGATCGTTGATCCAACCCCACGGTGCGGTGAAATGGTATTTGGGCCTGAGCGGGTCGTTCTGCAGTTTCAACAGCAGTTCGTTCGCGGCCGGGATCAGACTTTCCACCTTATTGATCTCAGCCTGCAAAGGACTCGGCGGCTCCTCGGCTTGGCCTGTTTCGATGGTCAAGGCGGTGGCCAGCAAGGAGGCCGTGATCGCCAGCAATTGTAACAAGGATTTGGCGGGAGTAGTGCTCAACATGGAGGATGGCGGATTGATGGGGTGATGGACCTTTGGGTTCATGTCGGGTGCTGGCAAATCGTCCTAATCGGAAGAGCGAGCGAACTGGTTCGCGACATTTGGACCTTCTCTGTCGCGAGCAAGCTCGCGCGCACCGCAGTCAGCTCAACACCAGCATGCGGCGCAGGGTTGGAACTGGTCAGACGGCAGTGCACCGCTGCCCGACGCCAGTAAACGGGAATGCCGCGCTGCGATGAGCAGAGTTTGATTTCTGCGCAATCAAGTTCAGAAAGGGAACCAACCGGAAAGTGAACGAGCCATGATCATCAAAGCGAAGGCCATGAACGTCAGTGAAGCGCGGGACTGCCATGCGGGATCCGGGCGCCTGTGGTGCCGGGAGGTTTATGGAGACTATCAACGACCGGACCCGGGCATCAAATTTGTCCACGACGACCTGATCGAGCCGGGCGCCAGCATCGGCGAACACCGGCATGACGGTGACGAGGAATTCTACTACATTCTGGAGGGCGCGGGAGAAATGACGATGGACGGGACGGTGGTGACCGTCGGGGCGGGCGACTTCTGTTTCACGCAGAGCGGGCAGCGTCACAGTCTGCGCAACACGGGCTCCCAGCCCATGCGGCTGCTGGTGGTCTGCGCGAACACTCCGGCGCAAACGGACTGATGGCGGGCTGCGCGCGCCCGCCCAACCGGCCGGGCGCGCTCCGCCATCAGACGTCGCCCGGGTTTTTCACTGGTTTGGCGGCCTCGGGCTTGACCGGCTCCTGATAGCGGGTCCGGTAGGTCTGCCGGTCGGCGGCGAGCTTGAGGAAGATATCGAGCGGCACGACCTCCACCGGCGCGCTGAGACGCTCGATGATGTGCTTCACTTTTTCGACGGTGTTGCTCTCGCGCACGTGGATGAGCAGAAAATAGGGCCGCCGGTCATTGAGCCGGATGAGCTCATCGAGATCGGCGACGGCATCCGCCACCGTGCAGTCCACGGCCAGGTAGTAGTCATAGCTCAGCAGGGGTCGGTGGTCGCGCAGATCAAAGGTTTGCGCGGCGCTGTAGCCATTGATGAAGCCGTGCACGTCGGGGAATTCCGCGTAGTAGCGGTCCCCGACCTCGCGGGAGAGGTTGGCAATGCCGTTGCGACGGTGCCCCTCGGTGTGCTCCATGATTTCGAGCACGTTGAGGTCGAGTCTGGCCAGGAGGGCGCGCATGTCCCGCATGAGGGCGGGGAATTTGTCGGCGGGCACGGACTGCGGATACATGTAGCCGGGGCCGCTGAGACCGCCGATGAAGTAATCGTTGGGGGACTTGCTCTCGTAGAAATACTGGAGCGCGGGCGGGTTCATCCAGGACCAGTTGACGAGCACCTGCCACGCGTAGGGGATGTCGCCGCGCCCGGGCTTGGTCCAGGTGCCGATGCCCATGGAGTCGGTGGCGACGGCGGCAAGGTAGACCTTGGGCTCGGCCTTGAGCTTGGCGTCGAGCGCGACGTGGTGGTTGTTGGTGTATTTGAAGTCGGGCGTGAGCGGGATCTGGGAGGTGAAGGAGACGTTGGGCAGGTTGTGCAGGCCCTCCATCTTCAGGCCGTAGTTGCCGGTGAGGGTGGTGTGCTGGGCCTCGGTGTCCTTGGCGTAGGAATGCCAGCCGAGCACGATGCTGGCGGGGTTCTGGCCCGCGAGGATGCGCTTCAACAGGGCCAGCTCCTCGACGTGTTTGGGATTGGCCGACAGGTCGCTGAAGAAGGCGCGGCGGCTGATGCCGAAGTCGGCGATGCCGGGCTGCATCTCGGCGCCGGAGTGCCCGCCCATGACGACGTAGTAGTCGCGCGAGCAGCGGGCATGGTATTGGTCGTAGGCCCACTGGTAGATGACGTGGTCGGGCTGGCCGGTGAATTGGCCGCGCAGGTCGACGACGGTCTTCAGACCGTGCTTGGCCGCGAGGGCGAGCTGGTCCTCGCTGACGATCACGAGGTCCTCGACGCCGGCGATGGTGAAGGCGACGATGAGCGAGGAGCGCACGGTCTTGTCCCAGACGACGCAGCCCTTGGCGTGTTTGGCGAAGAGCGTGAGCGCGGCGTCGGCGTCGTTGAGCGCGAGGCGGTCGAACTTCATGCCATGGCGTTGCTCGAGAAAGCCGATGAGCGGGTGCACGATCTCCCACTGCCAGTTCTTGGGATACTCGAGGTAGATCCGCGGAAGATCGCGGTTGGCGAGACCCTGCAGTGAGAGCAGGAGTGCATGCACGGGCACGTCGCCATCCATCCGCCAGTTTTCCGAAAGAGGGATGAGGGTGGCCGTGCCGGGCGCCCGGTCCACCTGCTTGGGCGCGGGCTGGGCGCAGAGGGAGGTGGCGGCAAGCAGGGCGGAGGCGAGGAGGCGGTGAAAGGATTTCATGACGGGAACGGAGGCGGGGAGGGCGGTGGGTGGCGCGGTCGGTTCAGGGGGCGACGCGCTTGAACACGTAGATGAAGGGTTGCATTCGCGCGCTGCGCAGCTCGATGAGGGTGAGCACGTCGCCGGAGAGGGAGACCTTGTAGTCGCTGAGGATGTTGATGGTCTTTTCGCCCTGTTGGGTGGTGACCACAAAGTTGCTGTCGAGACGGAGCGTGCGCCCGTCGTCGAGCCAGGCGGCCCGCACGTGCTTGGCCCCGTCGCCGCCCATGTAGAGCCCCATGTAGCGGTTGTCGGCCCACCACTCGACGGGGACGACGTTGTCGGGCTTGGTGACATCGAGGCGGAAGATCTCCTCGGTGCCGCGGTTGCCGTAGCCGAGGTGGCGGGTGAGGACGATCTGGTCGCCGTCGGTGGCAATCTTCAGCTCGAAGGTTCTCCAGAAGCTGAGGGCGCTGCTGCGGGCGGGGTCGAGCCGCCACAGACCGTTGAGGGGTGAACCGGCGGATGGGGCGGCAACGGCCGAACCCAGCCAGGACGTGACGACGCAGAACAGGAGCAATAATCGTGTTTTCATGGCCACTCGTTGTCTGCTGTTTCCGCCGGGCAAGGTAAAGGCGGATTGTCTCACCGCTGGGCTTTGGTGACCCAGAAAATTGCAACATCACTGCCGCCTCAGGACGGACTGATGGGCAATGGGTGCGAGGATGTTGAGGCGGGAGGCGAACGAGGCGGGCTGAAAAAAGGTCATTCCGCCCAGTTCCGCAGACGGTTCCAGTTCCGGCATGAGCACGGTGATCCACGGCTGACTGACGGGAAACCGGACCGGCCGGACGGGGGAGTGCTCCGATCGAGGTCTTGTCAGACAAGAGTCAAAGGCGTGACGTCTTCCGTGGTCGCCTCATTGGGTGTTCTCCCGGATGCGCCGTTCCTTGCCGGCCAGTCGCAAGACCCACTTGAGGCAGAAGTGGGCCGGATCGACGGGCTGGAGGTAAAGCATTGGGCAGAGGCCCGGGATAACGGCGCAGCCGGTCGCGCGTAACTTGGCTATCGCTTCGGGGGTGGCGGCTCCCGGACTGAGGGCATCGTGCAACCATACCAGCGGAACACGTGCGGCGATGCAGTCCGCGACCGCCTCCATCGCCTGCGGCCGGTCCACGTAAACGAGCACGGCCTCCACCGGCGGGTTTATGAGGGTCAGCGACGAGGCCCGTTCCGCTGCGGGATCATCCGTAAAGGTTGGATTGACGGCGATCACCTGAATCCCCCGCCGGCGGAACCGGCCCGCGACCCACTGGCCGGGATCGCCCTTGGTCTCCTCGACGCCCCAAATGGCGATCCGTTTCTTACCCAGAAATTTCCGAATCAGCTCCCCGTGGCGATCTTCATGCATGATCACGAGGATGAAACCGGACTGGACGGGGCGCAATCCCTGACAGAATTGATGCCAGTGGGGACGACCGCAGGGGCTCCTCTGGTAAGCCGCCTGTTTTCATTCACCCGCGCTCGGGGCGCTCAATACCTCGAACTGCGGCAACCGTCCGGCATCTTTCACCTTTACCACGAATTTTCTCCCGACGTTTTCCACCCGCACATCCCATGCACCCGGCGACACCGCCGATATCTCGATGCCCGGTTTCGCTCCATCTGCGGGAAACGGCACCAGGACGGTGATGATCAATTGCTCGAGGGCCGCCCGGCCGGGGGCGACCTCGACATAGGGAAATTCCCGCTCCCGGCCTGAAACCGCGTGGAAGCGCGCCGCTGCCGACACCGGGCCGCTCCCGTTGCTGAGCGCTGCCAGCGCCGCGCCGGGCCGGGTGATCGAGAACGACACACCGTCCGCCTCGATCCGACCCTGACCGTCCTGGTTGTCGGCCTGCCACAGCACACTGATCAACGACGGATAGCGGGACTTGCAGACCTTATCCAGCACGATGACCGCAGGTGTTTCCAGCGAGGCTATCACTGTCCGCACGACTGATTTTATGTCCGGATCGGCCCGGGTGTAGGCCGGCGTTGCGTCGGAAGTCCAAAAGAAATATCCGTTCCGGCGCCCCTCCTGAAGGACTGAGGCGCTGTCCTGGCTTTCATTGGTCCCCTCGATGCCGCTGTGGTAGATCAGACCGCGCCCGTCGATCAGGACGCAGTTATGGCCGGCGCTGCCCCGGAGCATCCAAGTCGGATCATGACGGCTGTAGCTGGGATGGGGGATGTCGTTCAACAACACCTCGCCATATGCTTTCAGGATCACGCTGTTGCGGTCCGCGTGTTCATGGTTGATCGGCCCGCCGCTGCGCATGGCGAGCAGCAGGTCCTGCGGCTCAAAACCGGTCCGCGCGATCAGCCATTCCCGGTCGCCGAGCAACACGTAATTCCGGGCCGCGTCCGGGCCTTCGGGCTGGACCGTCTGATCCATGAAAATGGGCGAGTGCAGGTCGTGGCGGCGGCTGAAATGCAGTGCCGCCCACTGCGCCAGGCCATCGCGGTAAGTCGAGGCCACCCAGAGGGCCGGGCTCGAGGTGATTTCCCGTCCGTTGTCCCCGAAATTAACCACATTCATGTGGCTGCGGTCGCTCACGGGCATCTGCATATCGAGCCAGGCCGCGGCGGAACCGCGCAGATTGGCTTCCGCAGCGAGGTCGGTGCCCGTTTTTCGCGCCAGCGCCCGGATGAACGGGAACACGCTGCGGGAGCTTTTTTCCCAGTAGCCGGACCCCTCGGGGTAAAAACCGTCGGCCCGATAGAATTCAAGGAACCGCCGGCCGGAGTACTCGGCCATATCAAGCCAGCGGGGGGCGCGCGGGTCCTTGTCCATCAGCGCCAGCGCGCCGATGCCCAGCCCGCCGATCATCAGTCCCTTGATGTTGGTCTTGTCCAGAATGTACGGCCAGCGGCTGAGATCCAGGTCGAAGTGTTCGGCGCGCCAGTCGGTCTTGCCCTCGGGATAACGCAGGTCGTTCAGGGTGTGATAACTGGCTTCACAGCCTTTTTCCGCGAGGGCGGCGATCAGCGCGGCCTTCTCGGTCTCCCCGAGCCGGTCGCCCAGCCAGTCCAGGGCATAGGCGGCGCTCATGGCCGCATGGGGTCCGAAGTCCACGCCCAGCGTGCGGCCATCGGCATCGTGGAAATTATCCCATCGCGGATAGGCGATGAGTTTGCGCAGCGCCTTTTCGGCATGGGCGGCGCTTTCCAGGCTTCCGGTCACGGCATAAATGAACGACTCTCGCTGGAGGATGTCTCCCACCCGGACGAGGCCAGCGCAATCCGGGCCGGCGGCGAGGCTGTCGAGCCAGGCGCTCTCGGCCGCCCGATCGACCTCCCGCTGGTTTTTCCACCAGCCGGCCAGATATTCGCTTTCGAGATTTGACCGGATCCGTGGCAGATCGGAACGGTCGAACAGCAGGCCGATCGAGGGGCTGCCGGCGGATGGGGCGGCAACGGCCGAACCCAACCAGGACGTGACGACGCAGAACAGGAGCAATGATCGTGTTTTCATGACCACCCGTAGTCTGCTGTTTCCGCCGGGCAAGGTAAAGGCGCAACGCCCCGGGGTGGCAAGAGCTGCGCGTTCAGCCGATTTGCCGCAAAACCTGCTTCGCCGTCGCTGCCAGCTTTTCGGCCGAGCCGGACGCCACGCGACTCCACGCGCCTGGACCAACCTCGTAGCCGCCTTCCTGATAGGCGCGCGGCACCGGCAGATAGCCGATCCAGCCGTTGGTGCAGCCGAGCACAAACGATGCGCCGCTCTGCTTCAAAGCCAGTCCGGTCTCAACAAACGGTTCGCCCGGCAGCGAAATCCACTTCACCGGCCCGAGCGCCATCGCCTGAACTTCCGCTTCAATCGGACCTTCGGCGAGCTTGCGTGCCAGGCGGAGCATGCACTGGCTCTGCGGCGTCGGATGGCTGCGGGCCAACGATTCCGTGCCGGCCGGCGGCGCACCGTCGCGTGGCGGCAATGTGATTCTCTCTGAGGCGAGTTGCAGGCGCGGCGCGGAGAGCGGCGGCCGCGCGCTCTGCGATTTGATTTTGGCCAGCGCCGCGTCGCCGAGTTTTCTGCCGATGGCTTCGGCGTCCGCATGGTTGGTCGTGACCTTGACGGAGTTGATGTTGCCCGCCGCGCCCTGGGTGAACAGGCACGTCGCTCCGGCGAGCTGTTCTTCGACCAATCGGCAGGCCGCCCCAGGGTAATCTGCCGACACCGCCGGCAGCAGCATCGTCACGACCGGGTGCGCGGTGTAGTTGAGCACGACGGCGTGCGGCGCGCCCGTGTC
Source organism: uncultured Opitutaceae bacterium (assembly GCA_903952145.1). Classification (GTDB taxonomy): domain Bacteria; phylum Verrucomicrobiota; class Verrucomicrobiia; order Opitutales; family Opitutaceae; genus UBA2377. Next base: position 16,142 of record CAJBES010000123.1, read on the forward strand.
GCGCTCGAACCAAAGCACCGACAGCTCTTCGTCCAGCAGCGCGGGCGCGGCGATGTCCTGCGCGGCGGGCAGTTCGCCGCGGCGGCTGAGTTTGCCACTCCTGAGCAGGATGCGGCGGTTACGAGCGACGCCGGTCACGGTCGTCTGGCCAAACCTGGCCCGCGCCACCACGCGCTGCCGCCATGCCTCGACGACCACGGCGGCCAAGTCTGCCACGTGGCGTTCCAACCAGTCGCGCACGCCTGCGACATCGCGGAAGTTGGTGAGACCGATGGTTTCGGGCGTCGAGTGTGCGTGGGTGCTGGCAAGCATGACGGCCTCCGGGCGCAGACCGGTGCCGGCGGTGACGCGGCGGCGCACCTCCGCGGTGAAGTCACGGCCCGGGCCGAGCACGAAGTTGTCATAGCCGATGGCGTCCACGGCGAGCAACGCGACGGCTTGCCGTCCATCGTCGAGGACCATCGCGCGGGCAAAGAGCGGGTCATGCACGCCGCCGAACGGTGCGCAAGTGCCAGCGTCGGCCGAGGTGAGATAGGGCACCCAAACCGGTGGTGTGACCTCGCGTTTTGCGACGCCGACGCGGAGCAAACCGCCGCCCGCGGTGCAAGTCTGGTGAAAATCGCGGCGGGTCTGTTTCATGATGCAAGGATTACTCGCTGGGCTCAAAATTTACGACCTCGCCGTGACGGCAAACCTCGAGGTAGGCGGCGGGAAAATCCTTGATCCGCTCCGCGTCGGTCAAGAGTTCCGCCCATGGCAGGGGCAGCGTGCGGGTGCCGGCCTGCCGCACCGGCAGGCGCGGGGTGATTGCCGGCGCGAGCCCGGCGAAGGCACGGCCCCATGCCTTCAGCCGGCCGGCGGCCTCGGCCAACTCGAGCATCCGCTCCATCTTCGCCAGCCCGGCCGGATTCACCCGGTCCGGCGCGGCGAGGACGTTGGCAACCGAAGCGAACACGCGCACAACATTGCCGCCAATGGCCCGGATGTGGTCGAAGTGGGCGCGCACCCGGTCAGCATCAAAGAGTGCCCACAGGCACGGCGGCCAGCCGGTGTCGGGATCATAGTAGTTGCAGCCCCAGGGTGTGAACGGCCGCCCGGTGGATTTTTCGCAAAATCCACAGCCGGCGGGGTGGACTTGGATTGGATTCATGGCGCGGTCCCGGCCGGGACGGGCTGGACCGCCGGGCGGTGAAACTGGCGCGGACCCGAGGTCACGGTGGTCGGGCACGGCACGCCCCAGAGTTCCGGGGCGGCCTGCTCCCCAAAGTCGGATTCAGACGCGAGACATTTGAATATATCATCGAAGCGCAGGCTGCATTGGAGCCTGCGCTGGTGCTTTGAGTCGATCTTCGGATTGAGGACGATGACGGCCTGGTTGAAGGGCGGGGATTTTTTCATGGCCTGCGCGCGCTGCCGCACCTCGCGGTAATCAAGGGAGCGGTCCTTGATGAGGGCGTCGAGTTTTTCCCGGTCGGCGTGCGTGACCGGACCCCAGAGGCGGCGCCACTGCTCCGGGGTGACGGTGGGGGGGCGACGATGTTGACGAAACATTTCATCCCGCCCTCCTGCCGCCAGTAGCCGATGACGAAAATGAAAGGCTCGTTGATGTCGAACTGCCGCAACGCGTCGCCGAGATCCACGGGCGTGCGGTATTTGGCGGCCTTGGGATTCACGGGCAGCCCCCCTGGGGTCCGGTTAGCTGCGGCGGGGATGTCCCATTTCTGCGTGCAACCCGGTGGCAGGCAGCCGTCGAAAAACATGGCGCGCGCCCATTGTTCAAACATGAGTCCGTGCTCCTGCACCTCCTGGGCGCGGCCGGCCGGCCGCGTGGCCAGCAGGACTGCGGCGAGCAGGGTGACGGCGGTCATTCGCCTGAGTCTGCGGGAAGGCATGGATGCGCTTGGGGTTGCCGACCCTGGCATGCTGTCTCAGGCGCCCGGGCGACGGCAAGCCCGGGGTGCGCGCGGCAGGTTGCAGCGCGATTAATTGGGCCGATTAGCCCGGACCGATTGCAGGGCGGGGCGCAGTGCGTGCCTAGGGGCATGCAGGCAGGATATCGGCGGCACGCAGGTCGCGGCGGAGTTTGCGGATTGTGCCGCCTGCCGGATGCGCTATCTGCACAGGCTGAGCCTGGGCTTTCACCTCACTCCCATGACCCCCCGCGAACGTTTCATCACCGCCCTCGAGCGCCGGCCGCTGACCGGCCGGGTGCCGCATTTCGAACTGGTCTTCTTCCTCACGATGGAGGCCTTCGGCCGCGTGCACCCGATCCACCGCGACTACAACCAGTGGCTGCAGATGGAGGAGAAGGAGCGCGAGCTGCACCGGCGCGACATGGCCGACCTCTACATCGCCACCGCCGAGCGCTTCGAGCACAGCGCCATCTTCATCCACCAGAATCCGGGCACCCTGGAGGAACTCGACCGGCTTGTGGGGCACATCCGCGAGCGCTCCGGCGACCGGTATTTCCTGATGGCCCACGGCGACGCGACCTTCTCCGTCCCCAGTGGCAGCGAGATGGAGGAGTTTTCCTGCCGGATGGTCGAGGAGCCGGAGCAGCTGAAGGTGGAGGCAGCCAAGGCGGTGCGGGAGGCGCTCGCGCGGGCGGTCAAGCTCCGCCGCCCCGGCGGGCTCGACGGCTTGGCGCTCTGCGCCGACTATTGTTTCAACACCGGGCCCTTCCTCAGCCCCGCGAAATTCTCCGAGTTCGTCACGCCCTATCTGGCCGAACTCACCCGCGGTTACCGCGACCTCGGCTACTACGTCATCAAGCACACCGACGGGAACATCATGCCGATCATCGACCAGCTCGTGCAGACCGGACCGCACGCGCTGCATTCGCTCGATCCGCAGGGGGCGGTGGACCTCGCCGCGGTCAAGCAGCGCTACGGCCGCGAGCTCTGTCTCATTGGCAATGTGCATTGCGGCATGATGGACGCCGGCACGCCCGAGCAGATCGGGGAATCGGCCCGCTACGCGCTGCGGCACGGCATGCCCGGCGGCGGCTATATTTTTTCCACCAGCAATTGCATCTATACCGGCATGCCCCTCGCCAGCTATGAGCTGATGCTCGACGTCTGGCGCCGCGAGGGCAATTACTGAGCGCCATCACCCATGAACGGACGCGAACGCATTCTCGCCCACCTGGCCGGCCGGCCCGTGGACCGGCTCCCGTTCATGCCCATCACCATGATGTTCGCCGCGCGACTGGCCGGGGTGCGCTACCTCGACTACTGCACGGACCATCGCGTGCTGGCCGCCGGGCAGATCCGCACCGCGGAGGAGTTCGGCTTCGACTACGTCAACACCATGTCCGACCCCGCGCGCGAGGCCGCCGACTGCGGGGCGCGCGTGCAGTATTTCGACGAGCAGCCGGTGGCGCTCATCGAGGAGGAGGCGCGGCTGGCGGACAAGGTCCAGCTCGCCGGCCTCCGGCAGCCCGACCCGCTCGGCGGCGGCCGCATGCACAATGGCATCAAGGCCGTGGCCCTGCTGCGGGAGCGGGTGGGGCGCGACCTGCTCGTCGAGGGCTGGATCGAGGGTCCGATGGCGGAGGCGGCGGACCTGCGCGGCATCAACACGCTGATGCTGGACTTCTACGACGACCCCGCCTTCGTGCACGACCTCTTCGCCTTCGTGCTGGAGCTGGGGCTGCGTTTCGCGCAGGAGCAGGTGGCGGCGGGCGCGGACCTCATCGGCATCGGTGACGCCGCGGCCTCGCTCGTCGGGCCGGAGATTTACCGGCAATTCGTGTGGCCCTATGAGCAGAAGCTTGTGGCCGGCGTGCGCGCCCTCGGCGTGCCGGCGCGCCTGCACATCTGCGGCAACACGCGCGCCCACCTCGCCGGCATGGGCCGGCTCGGGTGCGCCATCGTGGACCTGGACTATCCCGTGCCCCTGTCCGAGGCCCGGGCGCAGATGGGTCCGGACCAGATTTTCATCGGCAACCTCAATCCCGTGTCCGGTCTGCGCAACAGCACCCCAGAGGCGGTCACCGCAGCGGTGGCGGACTGCCATCGCGCCGCCGGACCGCGCTTCATCGTCGGCGCGGGCTGCGAGGTGCCGCGGGACACCCCGGCGGAAAATCTACGCGCCCTCGGCGGCTACGCCCGCACCCACCAACCCTGCATCCTCCCTCCCTTATGACCCCCCGTGCCCGAGTCGAACGCGCCCTGAGTGGCGGTCACAGCGCCACCGTGCCGTTCACGCTCTACGAGTGTTTCCTCGCGCCCGGCGCCGCGGAGCGGGAGATGCGCAACCGCGGCCTGTGCATCGTCAACCGCCTGCCCGTCTTCCAGACCCACCGGCCCAATGTGCGCACCACGCAGCACACCTGGTGGGAGCACGGCCGGAAACTGACGCGCACCTCGCACGAGACGCCGCACGGTACGCTGACCTCGGTGCTGGAGGACGCCGGCTTCACCTCCTGGCGCCATGAACTGCTGCTCAAGCGGCCCGAGGACTACGCCGCGATCCGTTTTTTCCTGCGGGACGAGGTGTACACGCCGGACTATGCCGGGTTTGTCCGGGCGGAGGAGGATGCTGACGGCGACTCCATCTGCCGCGCCAATTTCGGGCTCGAGCCGCTGCAGGAGCTCATCTCCGGCGGCATCATGACGATGGAGCGCTTCTGCGAGGAGTGGATGGAGCGGCGCGACGAGGTGCTCGCCCTCTACGCCCTCCTCGTGGCCAACCGCCGCAAGATCTACCCGCTGGTCGCCGAGTCGCCTGCCGGACACGCCAACTACGGTGGCAATGTCACGCCCGAGATCATCGGGCCGAAAGTGTTCGAGGAATACTATCTGCCGCACTATTACGAGGCGGCCGAGGTCATGCACCGTCACGGCAAGCTCATCGGCTGCCATTTCGACGCCAACAACCGCATCATTGCCTCCGCCATCGCCTCGACTCCGCTCGATTACATCGAGGCCTTCACCCCCGCGCCCGACACGGACATGACGCTGGCCGAAGCGCGCGCCTCCTGGCCCGGCAAGGTGCTGTGGATCAACTTTCCCTCGTCCTTGCACCTCCGGTCCGACGACCGTGTGGAGCAGGCCACCGTCAACCTGCTCGAGGAAGCCGGCAGCGTGGAAGGCCTGCTCTTTGGCATTACCGAGAACATGCCCTTGGACCGCTGGCAGAACAGTTGCCGCGCCATCATGGCCGGGCTCGACCGCCACGCACAGGAGCATGCCTGGCGCTACCAGTGATGACCACCCCGACACCCAGACAGGTTTTCCTGGCCGCCCTCCGGGGCGAAGCGACACCGCGGATCCCGGTGGCGCCGCTGGCCGTGCACTTTTGTGCGCGCGTCGCCGGCATTTCACTGCACCGCTATACCAGCGACGCCGCCGCGCTGGCCGATGCCGTCATCCGTTACCACGCGCGCTTCCGGCCCGATGCCGTCACACTGTCCGCCGACACCTGGGTGAGCGCGCAGGCCATGGGTGCGACGGTCGGGCCGCTGGGCGAGGACCAGCCGTGGGGTGGGCGGGGTGAGCCGCGTGTGCGGAGCCTCGCCGACGTGCGCGCGCTGCCGCCGCCCGATCCGGAGCGGCAGGGACGCTACCCGCTGATGCTCGAGGCGCTGCGCCGCGTTGTGGCCGCGGTCGGGCGCGACACGGCGGTCGTCGCCTGCTTCGACCAGTTCCCGTTCTCCCTCGCCGCCGCGCTCATGGGGCTTAACGAGCTGATGCTCGCGCTCGACGACGACCCCGCGCTGGTGCGGGCGCTGATGGAGCGCTGCCACGGTTTCGGGCTCGCCTATGGCCGGGCGCTGGCGGCGGCCGGCGCCGATGTGCTGACCGGCGGCGATTCCCCGGCGGGCCTGATCGGTCCGCGGCGCTACCGGGAATTCGCGCTCCCATTCGAACAGCGGCTGATCGCGGGCCTCAGGGCGGCGACAGGCAAGCCCGTGTCGCTTCACATCTGCGGCAACGCCGAGCCCATCCTTGCGGACATGGTCCGCAGCGGCGCGGACCTGCTGGAGATCGACTACCGCACCGACCTTGCGTTTGCGTGCCGCACCGTCGGGCCGGACCTCGCGCTGTGGGGCAACCTCGATCCCGTCGCCGTGCTCGCCCAGGGCGACTCCGCCGGCGTGCGCGCCGCCGCCCGGCGTGCCTTGGTTGCTGCGGGTGGCCACCGGCGCTTCGTGCTCGGCTCCGGTTGCACGCTCGCGGTGGAGACGCCCTTCGCCAACGTGGACGCCCTCATCGCTGCGGGGCACGAAAGGGCGGACTGAGCGGCCCGGCCGCAGGGTGGCGGCAACCCCGCCGTTTTCCCATAAGCGCATTACCGCCACCTCCATTTGTCCGCTTCGCTGAGGTCAAACTTCCAGACCAACGGCGGTGACTTTATCCTCAGGAGTCTGGTTCCGTTGCTTCCCGGTGGGGCAATTACACCGGAGCTGGCTTCAGCTTGGTTGGTGAGTGTGGGAGCGAGCTTGCTCCGGAGATCCTTACCGGTAACGGCGTGTGGCCGGCCGTTGAGGGTTACCTACACCGTGCGGCGCGTTCACCGTTTCTCGATCTGGGCGGCGCAACACTTGTATTCCGCCGTGGCGGTGACCGGATCAAAAACGTCGTTGGTGATGTTGTTGGTCGGTTCCTCGGCGAAATGGAATGGCATCCAGATGATGTCGGGCCGCACCCGGTCGCCCACAACGGCCCGGCCGGTGACCTTGCCCCGCCGCGTGCGCACCACGATCTTTTCATCATGTTGGATGCCGTAGCGGGCGGCAGTGTCAGGATGGATTTCCACGAAATTTCCAGGATCCTTCTGATTGATGACCGCGGCTTTGCGCGTCATGTTGCCGCAGTTGTAATTGTAGAGCGTGCGGCCGGTGGAAAGGATCAGGGGATATTCCTCGCATGGCTCTTCCTTCTGCGGGTGGAACGTGATCGCGTGAAACTTGCCCTTGCCGCGCGTGAACTTGCCTTCGTGCAGGAACGTTGTGCCCGGATGTTCCGGCGTCGGGCACGGCCATTGCAGGCCGCGGTCGCCGATGCGCTGATGGCTCATGCCACCGAACATGGGCGCAAGGCTCACCATCTCATCAAAGATTTGGGAGGGATTTTCATAGTGCATGGGATAACCCATGGCGGTGGACACGAGACAGAGAATTTCCCAGTCGGCCTTGGCTTCGCCCGGCGGCTCGACGGCTTTGCGGATCAACTGCATCCGCCGTTCGGAGGCGCTGAAGGTGCCGTCCTTCTCCGCCCAGCACGCGCTTGGAAAAACGACGTGCGCCAGTTTGGCGGTTTCCGACAGGAAGATTTCCTGGCAAACCAGCAGCTCAAGCTTGCCCAGGTCCTCGATGACCTTGGTCTGGTTCGGCTCGGTGGCGACCAAATCCTCGCCGACGATGTAGAGCGCCTTGAGTTCGCCGCGCCCGGCGGCGGCAATGAACAGCGGCACTTTGCCGCCCTTGTTTTGCGGGAGCGGGACGCCCCAGATTTTTTCAAATTTGGCGCGCACGACCGGATCGGACCAGTCCTGATAGCCGGGAAGCTTGTTCGCCATTGCGCCCATATCGCAGGCGCCCTGGACGTTGTTCTGGCCGCGCAACGGATTGACGCCGCTGGCCCATTTGCCGATCTGGCCGCAGAGCATCGCGAGGTTGGCGACGTTCTTCACGTTGTCGGTGCCGCACGAATGCTCGGTTATTCCCAGCGTATAAAAAATCGCGCTCGGTTTGCCCAGGGCGTAGAGGCGGGCGGCGGTGCGGATCAGTTCGGGCTCCACCCCACAATACTTTGCCGCTGCCTCCACGGTGCTGGCTTTCAGGTTCTGCTCAAATTCGGCGAAGCCCTCGCAGCGGCTCGCGATAAATTCCCTGTCGGCCAGACCCTCGTCGAGGATGCAGCGCAGGATCGCGTTGAGGAGCATGTTGTCGCTGCCCGGGCGGTGCTGGATGTGAATGTGGGCGCGCTGGGCGAGCCAGGTCTTGCGCGGATCGCACACGATCAGTTTCGCGCCGCGGCGCAACGCGCGCTTCATTTCGAGGCCGATGATCGGGTGCGCCTCGGTCGGGTTCGCGCCGATGAGGAACATCACGGCGCAATCCTTGATCTCGGCGACGCTGTTGGTCATCGCACCGCTGCCAAAGGCCGCCGCAAGCCCGGCGACGGTCGGGGCGTGGCAGCTCGTGGCGCAGTTGTCCACGTTGTTGGTGGCGCCCGCGGTGCGCGCGAGCTTCTGTACCAGATAATTTTCCTCGTTGGGACAGCGGGCGGAGGAAACGAACGCCAAGGCGTCAGGCCCGTGTTGGTCGCGGATTTCGCGGAGCCGCCGGCCCACAAAACTGATGGCCTCCTCCCATGTCGCCTGCCGGAAGCCATGGTCGGTGCGGAGCAAAGGATGGGTCAGGCGTTCCGGAGAGCTGACATAATCAAAGCCAAAGTGGCCCTTCACGCAGAGATTGCCGCCGTTGATCGGTGCGTCGGGCGAGGACGTGGCGCGCACGATCCGGTTGCGGCTGCGATCCACCAGCAAATCCATCTGGCAACCCACGCCGCAATAGGGACAGATGGTTTTCACGCGGGTCAGGTCGCTGTCGCGGCCCCTGCCCACGGCGGCTTTGTCGAGCATCGCACCGACGGGACACACCCGGATGCACCCGCCGCACGCCTCGCAGGAAGTCTGGTGCAAATCCTCGTCGAGGGGCGTGGTGACCGTCATTTGGTTGGCCCGCGCGGTGAACGTCAGCGCCTCGGCCATCTGCACGGATTCGCAATATTTCACGCACAGGCCGCATTTAATGCATTTGTCGGCGACGAACAGGATGCCTTTGTTGAGGGTGGTGAAATTCCGCGTCGGGGGCTTCGCCAGCACCACCCCGAAACGATTCTGATCCGCGCCGTAGCGATAGGCGTAATCCTGCAGGCGGCACGCGCCGGATTTGTCGCAGCCCATGCAGGTGGAACAATGGTCGGAAAGGAGCAGTTCGAGCGTGTGCTTGCGCTGGCGGGCGAGCTCGGCGTCTTCGGTGATCACCTTCATGCCGGCGGCAACCGTCTGCGCGCAGGCGCTGATGATACCGCGCATACCTTCCACCTTGACCCCGCAAAGCCGGCAACTGCCGATGGCCTCGACGCGCGGATCATAGCAGAGATGCGGCACGTCAATGCCCGCCGCCTTCGCGGCGTTCAGGAGGCTCGTGCCCGCCGCCGCCGCGACCGGCCGGCCGTTGATTGTCAGGGAAACTGGGTTCATGGCATTGCTCCGGTTACTCCGCATGGACTGCGCCAAAGTTACAGGCATCCAAACACGCACCGCACCGGATGCACCGGGTGTAATCCAGCACGTGCGGCTTCCTTGGTCCGCCCGTGATGGTCTGGACCGGGCATGCCTTGGCGCAGAGCGTGCAGCCGTTGCACGCGCGGCATCAATGGAATAAGTCAGCAGCGCGCGGCAGGACCTGGCCGGACATTTCTTATCGCGGACGTGGGCCTCATACTCGTGCCGGTAATAGCGCAGCGTCGTCAGGATGGGATTGGGCGCCGTCTGGCCCAACCCGCAGAGCGAAGTGGCTTTCACGCTCGCCGCGAACTCTTCGAGGGTGAGCAAGTCCCCCTCTGTGCCGTGGCCCTCGGTGATGCGGGTGAGAATTTCCAACATGCGCTGCGTGCCCAGCCGGCAGGGGGCGCATTTGCCGCACGATTCATTCGCGGTGAAACTCAAAAAATACCGGGCCAAATCCACCATGCAGGAGGTCTCGTCGAGCACGATCATGCCGCCGCTGCCCATGATGGCGCCCAACTGTGCCAACTCCTCGTAATCAATGCGCGTGTCGAAAAGCTTTGCGGGAATGCAACCGCCGCTCGGGCCGCCGGTCTGCACCGCCTTGATCGGCCGCCCCGTGGAACTGCCGCCGCCGATGTCCTCCAAAATCTCCCGCAGCGTGATCCCCATCGGCACTTCCACCAGCCCGCCGTTGCGGACCTTGCCGGCGAGGGAAAACACTTTCGTGCCCTTGCTCTTCTCCGTGCCCAGATTGGCGAAGGCGGCGGCGCCGTTCAGCATGATCCACGGAATATTGGCGAAGGTTTCCACGTTGTTGATGATCGTCGGGCAACCCCACAGCCCTTTTTGCGCCGGAAACGGCGGGCGCATCCGCGGGCTGCCGCGCTCGCCTTCGATCGATTGGATCAACGCCGTCTCCTCTCCGCACACAAACGCCCCGGCGCCTTCGCGGATCGAGATGTCGAGTGAAAAATCGCTGCCCAAAATATTTTTCCCGAGGAAGCCGGCGGCCCGCGCCTGCTCAAGCGCGCGCCCCAGCCGTTTGAGGGCGAGCGGATATTCCGCGCGCACATACAAAAATCCGACCGTCGCGCCGATCGCGTAGCCGCCGATGATCATGCCCTCGATGACCCGGTGCGGGTCGCTCTCCATCACGCCGCGATCCATGAACGCGCCCGGATCGCCCTCGTCGCCGTTGCAGATGAGGTATTTCTGCGCGCCCGGGGCGTCCGCCGCAAACTTCCATTTCACGCCCGTGGGAAAGCCGGCCCCGCCGCGTCCGCGCAGCCCGCTCGCCGTCATGGTGGCGATGACGGCCGCCGGCGTCACCTGGCCGATCGTGTTGCGCACCGCCTGATAACCGCCGACCGCGAGGCTGGCCTCCAGTGATTCCGGGTCGATGCACCCGCAGTTTTGCAGCACAATCTTCTGCTGCTTTGAAAGAAACTTGTCCACGCTGTCGGCCCGGCCGTCGCCCTGCAGCAGATATTTCTCCACCGGCGCATGGCGGCCGATGTGCTGGTCCAGAATCTGGTCCACCGCCGCGGCGTCCAGATGCACATAGGTGAAATGCTCGCCCGCCGGCGAGTAAAGTTCCAGCATCGGTTCCTGATGGCACATCCCGGCGCAGCCGGTCTGCTCCAGTTGCACCTGCTGCGGATCGGCGCGTTGTTGCAACTGTTCGTAGAGCGCCTGCGCGCCGCTGGCGATCCCGCACGACCCCAGTCCGACCGCGACCCGCCAGGGTGGGTGGCCGTTGTTTAAGGCCGGTTTCATGGACTCTTCGCTTTCGCCGTTTGCGCGTATTTCCTGAGGATTTGTTTCATTTTCTGCGGCTCCAGCCGGCCAAACACCGTGTCGTCAATCATCATCACCGGCGCCAAACTGCAGCAACCCAGACAGGCGGCCGATTCCAGCGTGAACAGGCCGTCCGGCGTCGTTTCCTGCGGTTTGATTTTCAACGCTTCTTCGACCGCACGCCCGATGTGTCTGGCGCCGTTGACGTGGCAGGCTGTGCCATGGCAGGTGCGGATGATGTGCTTGCCCACGGGCGTAAACCGGAAGCGATCATAAAACGTCGCCACCCCATGGATCTGCCGGCTGGTGATTTTACTGTGCCGGGTGACATAGCGCAGCGCCTCGGCGGGCAGATAACCGAATACCCCCTGAATTTCCTGCAGCACTTTGACACAGGCATCGCGCTCGGTGCCCTGACACTGCAAAATGTCCGCAACTTCCTTCATGCTTCCATTCCAGCATTTCCCGGCAGTCGACGGCAAGACTGCCCGTTGAAATAAAAAGGTGGTGAATTTACGAAGAGAGGCTACACACCGCCCGTTTACTGGTTTTGTGTTTTGGGCTGTTTTTTTGGTGATTGGTTGCGCGGGGTTTTCCCAGATCACCTCACCGAGGGAGTCCGGTGGAGCGCGGGCCAAACAATTTGGTGGGCTGGCCATCGCACTGAAAATCAATTTGGAGGGCCTCCCGAAATTCCATCGTGATCATGGAACGTATTTAAAAGCAGGGTATAACAGTATGGCAGAGCCATCGAACGACGTTCCTGCCCCTTGGTTGACTGACAAAGCGCACGCAGGTTGACCCATCCCTCGACGGGATGAACCGGGTGATGCCCGGGGCGAGGCTGCGCCCGCCGCCGGACCCTGTCACAACGGCTTACGGACGTTGCCACCTGACCTTATATCCGTCCCGGAACTGCCCCATGACACCGAATGAGCTTCCTATCGGGCGGGTTCTGATCTTCACCGAGGGATTTCCCGCCAAGCTCCCTCCATTTTAACGCACGTCCAGCTCATCCGTCGCCCTGCATCCATGGCCATTCCCAAATTTCTGCTCAGAGAGTCCATCGTCGCCGGACCCGACTTCAACCGCTGGCTGGCGCCACCCGCAGCCATCGCGCTGCACATGTGCATCGGGCAGATCTATAGTTTCTCGGTTTTCAAGCTGCCGCTCGCCCGTGCACTCGGCGTCACCGCGCCGATGGCGGGCGACTGGTCGCAGCCCCAAATTGGCGTGGCCTTCTCGATCGCGCTGGCGGTGCTGGGGTTTTCCGCCGCGCTGTTTGGCAAATCGGTCGAACACAACGGGCCGCGACTGACCATGGTGGTGAGTGCGGCCTGCTTCAGCGGCGGGCTCGTGGTGGCCGCGGCGGGGGTCGCGTGGCACCAGCTCTGGCTGCTCTACGCCGGTTACGGTCTGCTGGGCGGCATCGGCCTCGGCCTTGGCTACATCGCCCCGGTGTCCGCGCTGGTGAAATGGTTTCCCGACCGGCCGGGCATGGCCACGGGGCTCGCGATCATGGGTTTCGGCGGCGGGGCGCTGATCGGCGCACCGCTGGCGGAGGAATTGATGAAGCATTTCGCCGGTCCGGACTCGGTGGGCGCCTGGCAGGCGCTGCTGGTGATGGCGGGCCTTTATCTGGTCATCATGCTGTTCGGCGCATGGCTGGTGCGCGTGCCGGCGGACGATTGGCGGCCGGCGGGTTATGTGCCCAAGGTCACTGCCGCCCCCGCCATCAAGATCGCGGTGGATACCGCGTGGCGCACACCGCAGTTCTGGCTGCTGTGGGGTGTGCTCTGCCTCAACACCACTGCCGGCATCGGCATCCTCGGGCAGGCGTCGCCGATGATTCAGGACATGTTCAAGGTGACCCCGGCGGCGGCCGCGGGCTACGTCGGCCTGCTCTCGCTCTGCAATCTCGGCGGGCGTTTCTTCTGGTCCTCGTTTTCCGACGTGGTGGGACGGCGCGGCGTGTTTTGCATATATTTCGTGCTCGGTGCGCTGCTCTACCTCGCCGTGCCGTGGGCGCAGCATGCGGGCCACCTGACACTCTTTGTCGGCCTCACGGGGTGCATCATCTCGATGTATGGCGGCGGTTTTGCCACGATCCCGGCCTACCTGCGTGACATGTTCGGGGCTTATCACGTCGGCGCCATCACGGGGCGCGTGCTCACCGCGTGGTCGGTGGCCGCCATCCTGGGGCCGCAACTCGTGGATCGCCTGTCCGCGGCGCAGCGGGCGGCCGGCGTGCCCGCGGGCGAGGCCTACAACACCACCCTCTGGCTCATGGCGGGATTGCTGGTGGCCGGCCTGCTCTGCAATCTGGCCCTGCGTCCCGTCGATTCGCGGCATCACGGCAAATCATGAAACTCAAGCTCGTCATCGTCTGGCTCCTGGTCGCCCTCCCGCTCGGGTGGGGGGTGGCAAAATCCCTGCAGAAGAGTCGGCCGCTTTTTGCCGGCAACACCGGCCCTGCGGTCGTCACCCCACGTCGCTGACGCCGCGGTCGGCTGCCGGCGGGGAGGGTTGCCGGCGGCGCTGAGCCGGCGCGCGCAACCGCAGGCTTGAACCGGCGCACCGATGCGGCGCTGCTTCAGCCGTGGATTCCTCCATCTATGACCAAACGTGAAAATCTCCTGAGGCTGGTGCGCGGGCAACGGCCGGCGTGGGTGCCCTGCGCCCTCAACGTGGGGCAGTGGTATCTGCACCACCGCAAGTTCGGCTCCCTGCCGGCGGAGCTGGCGGGTGCGCAGAGCCATACCGACGTGATGCGCTGGTTGGACTGCGATCTGTTCACCCGCAATCCGGCGGGCGTGCAGGACCGGCTGGAGGGGGCGGCATGGCATACGCTGACCGAAACGGGTGCGCTTGGCCCGCGCACCACGGACACGCTGCGGACACCCCACGGCACGCTCAGCCGGCTCACCGAGGAGCAGACCCAATACACGGCCAGTTATGCGGTCGAGGACCTCGTCAAGGACTGGGCGCAGGACCGCCGGGCCTACCGCTGGATGCTGGAGCGCCTGACGTTCAGCTGGGACCGCGGCATCTTCGAGCAGACCCTCCGGCTCATCGGCGACGACGGCGTGGTCATGGCTTCATTGCCCCATACGCCGCTCAAGCGCCTGCACATCGACTTCGGGCTTGATGGCGCCTGCCTGTTCATCATGGACCACCCGGAGGAAGCGCAGGAGGTCTGCGACCTGTATTGGAGCCGGCTGTGGCCGGTGATCCAGGAGCTGGCGGCCGATCCGCGCATCGAGTGCATCTGCTTCGGCGGCGACAACGTGGACGCGCCTTTCTACCCGCCCGGAGAAATCATCGACCGCTACTGGGTGCGGTATCTCCGCGAGGCGACCGACCTGTTGCACGCGCACGGCAAGCGCGTGCTCGTCCACGCCTGCGGCAAACTGCATCGGCTGATCCCGGCGTTTCTTGCGGCCGGGCTCGACGGGCTCGACGGCATGGCGCACCCGCCCTTTGGCGACTGGACGGTGGAGGATGCCTGCGCCATGCCCAGGGGGTTTATCTACGACGGCGGATTTTCCGCCCGGGAGCAGGTGCTCATGACGGACGACGAGGTGAAACGTTTCTACGCGGAGTTTTTCCCGCGCCTGCAGGGGCTCGACAGCCTGGTGTTCGCCGCCGCCTGCCAGACCGCGATCACGACCCCGTGGGAGCGCATCAAACTCGTGGCGGAAATTTGTCGCGCCTACGGCGGCCGCCCGGATTGAATTTTCAACCGCGTATGGACGCGAAGATTCCGGTCCTTCGGCCTATGCGTGTTGGTTCGTGTCCCTGCGTGGTTCACTGCTTTCCCGTCCCGGTTGTTAGCAAAGCCTCGACCGCTGTCCCAACCTTGTTAGGTTGAGACCCCATTACTCCCATGAAAACCCGTTTCGCCTTCATCGGCTTTCAACATCCCCACGTCTGGGATCTCGTCACACGCGCGGGCGCCCATCCCGACATCGAGATCGTCGCCATGTGCGAGGAGGACGCCAACACGCGGACCAGGCTGGCCGGCGACCCGCGCGTGAAGCTCACCCACTCCGATCACCGGGCCATGCTCGCAGAGGTCGCGTGCGACGCCGTGGTGGTAGGCGAGTGGTTTGCCAAGCGCGGCCGCGTGGTCCTCGACTGTCTTGCAGCGGGCCGGCACGTGCTGGCCGACAAGCCCATGTGCATCACCCTGGCGGAGCACGACGAGATCGTCCGCGTTGCGACCGCCAGAAAACTCACCGTCGGCATGATGCTCGATATGCGCGACTCCGGCGTGTTCATCAAAGCCCGCGAACTGGTCCGCGCCGGGGAGATCGGCGAAATCCGCTCGGCCGCGCTCGGCGGCCAGCATCCGCTGCTGCCCGGCGTGCGGGCCGGCTGGTATCAC
>CAJBES010000124.1 GCA_903952145.1 uncultured Opitutaceae bacterium
CGCCCGTCAACTCCGACCGCTACTACACCAACGGCGTCAGCCTGTCCTTCGCGCATTGCACCGCTGACGGCGACGCGCTCTGGCCGCAATTGCTCCGTCTGCCCGGCCTTGACCGGCCCGGCCTGCTCGCCACCGGCTTCGATTTTGGCCAGGTCATGGTCACACCCGCCGCTACCAGCCTGCCCGTGCCCGATCCCAACGACCGGCCCTATGCCGGGCTGCTGTATGTCGGCACCTCCTGGCAGCGCCTCGCCGGCGATCACTACACCGCCTTGAAGCTCATCACCGGTGTCATCGGGCCTGCCTCGCTGGCCGAGCAAACCCAGAAGACCATTCATCGCATGCTCGGGCTGGCCCTGCCGCAAGGCTGGGACCATCAACTCCGCAACGAGCCGATTCTCAACGCCGTCTACGAACGCCGCTGGCGCTCTCCGGTCTGGGGTGACCGCCACGGCTGGGGCGGCGATTCCCTCATCGTCGGAGGCGCCATGCTGGGCAACGTCCTGACGCAGGCGTATGCGCAATTTCAGGTCCGTGCCGGCTGGCGTCCGCCGCCGGACTTCGGCACCTCGCTAATCCGTGGCATCGGCGCCCTGCCCCCTGCCCGCGATGCCGCGTCCTGGGGCGCCCATGTCTTCGCCGGCATCGGCGGTTTCGCCGTCGCGCGCAATCTCACCCTGGATGGCAATTCCTTCCGCTCCGGGCCCCAGGTCGACCGCCGACCCTTCGTGCCCGTCGTCGAGGCCGGTGGTGTCGTGCGCGGTCACAACTGGCAGCTGGCCGCCTCGTGGAACGCTTGGGGCCGCGAATACACCGCTCAGCCCCGCCGCGCCGAGTTTGTCGCCGTCGCTTTCACTGTCTTTCACTAAACCCGCTTGGCCTTGAGTCACGATCCATCCCACTTCCAACCCGGCTGCGATCAGGGTCGCGCCAAGGCCGCCTGTCTCGCCATCTTCAAGCACCTCGGCCTGCGTAACCCCATCACCGAAGAGTTCTTTCGGACTTACAGCATGGCGGTCAACACATGAGCCTCGATCCTCGCACGCTTTGCGGTGTCGCCTCCGACCGGCCGGTGCATCCGGCAGCCCGCTGGCTGCTGCCACTCGGCGCCACCGCCTCGCTCCTCCCGTGGACTCCGCCGTGGGCCGCCCTGGTCGCCGGCACGGCCATCGCCCTGACCTTGGGTAATCCCTGCGCCGTCGCCACGGCGCGGCTGGCGAAACAGCTCCTGCCGCTCGCTGTCGTCGGCTTGGGTGCCGGCGTAAACCTTGCCGTCGTCGCACGCGTCGGCCTGCAGGGGCTCGGCTACACGCTGGCCGGACTCCTCCTCACCTTTGCGCTCGGCGCTTGGTTGGCCCGCCGGATGGGTGTCACGCCCAGGCTGGCGGCCCTCGTCTGCGCCGGCACCGGCATCTGCGGTGGCAGCGCCATCGCCGCCGCCGCGCCCGCCCTTGGGGCCAAGGACGAGGAAATCTCCGCTGCGCTCGCCACCGTCTTCACGCTCAACGCCGTCGCTCTGCTCATTTTCCCTCTGCTCGGCCACGGGCTCGGACTGGACCAGCACCAGTTCGGCCTGTGGTGCGCCCTTGCCATTCACGACACCAGCTCCGTCACCGGCGCGGCGCTCACGCACGGCGCGGTGGCGCTGGCCACGGCCACCACCGTCAAGCTGGCGCGTGCCCTCTGGATCGTGCCCGTGGCCCTCGTCCTCGGCGCCTGGGCCGCGCGTCGCGACGGCACCACCCACCGGACCAGCCTCCGCGTGCCTTGGTTCATCGGCGGCTTCCTCGCGCTGTCGGCGCTCTTCACTTTCGCCCCTGCGCTCCAACCCGGCGCGCCCTGGGTGGCCGCCCTCGCCCGCGCACTGCTGACCCTCACCTTGTTTTTCATCGGCGCCGGCCTCGACCGTGCCACCCTCGCGGCGGTCGGCCTGCGCCCGTTCCTGCTCGGGGTGCTGCTGTGGGTGGCCGTGCTTGCCGGCAGCCTCGGCGGCATCCTTGCCGGCTGGATCCGCTGATCTATTTTCCTCTGACCCAGAACCTGCCATGCACGAATCCTCCCCCCTCCGCCTCGTCATCATTGGCGGCGTCGCTGCCGGTGCCTCCGCCGCCGCCCGCGCCCGTCGTCTCAGTGAAACCGCATCGATCACACTCATCGAGCGCGGCCCCGACGTCTCCTTTGCCAACTGCGGCCTGCCCTACTTCATCGGCGGCGAGATCAAGTCGCGCGATGCCCTCGCCGTCCAGACCCCGCAGACGCTCAAGGCCATGCTCGCCCTCGATGTGCGCACCAGCACCGAGGTCACCGCCATCGACCGGGTCGCAAAACACGTCCGGCTGCGCAACCTCGCGTCTGGCACCACGGAATCGCTGCCCTACGACAGGCTGGTCCTCGCCCCCGGCGCCGTGCCGCTGCGCCCCCCGCTCCCTGGGATCGACGATCCGCGCCTCTTCACACTGCGCTCGCTCCAAGACATGGACCGCATCAAGGCCGCCGCGGTCGCCGCCCGCCGCGTCACGGTGATCGGCGCCGGCTTCATCGGACTCGAAATGGCCGAGCAATTCGTCCACCTCGGCAAGCAGGTCACGCTGGTTGAACTCACCGCCCAGGTGCTCCCGCCGCTTGACCCGCCCATGACGCTCCTCCTCGAGGACGAATTGCGCAAACACCACGTCGATCTGGTGCTCGGCGATAGCGTCACCGCCTTTGAAGCCGGCCCCGCCCTCGCCTGCCGCCTCGCCTCCGGCCGCGCTGTCGAGGCTGACCTCGTCGTGCTCAGCATCGGCGTGCGCCCCGACACCGCCCTCGCCCGCGCCGCGGGACTCTACCTCGGTCCCCGCGGCCACATCCGCGTCAACGGCTTCATGCAGACGAGCGACCCTGACATCTACGCCGCGGGCGACGCCATCGAAACCACCGACTTCGTCACGCATGAGCCCGCCGCCGTCCCGCTCGGTGGTCCCGCCAACCGCCAGGGCCGCCTTGCCGCCGACCATATCTTCCGTCCCGCGACGACCCAGCCCTACCCCGGTGCCCTCGGCACCGCCATCGTGCGCGCCTTCGCCGCCGCCGCCGGCCTCACCGGCTGGAGCGAGCAACGCCTCCGGGCCGCCGGCCGACCCTATCGCACCGTCACCGTGAACGACAACCACCATGCCGGCTACTACCCCGGCGCGCAGCCGATCCTCCTCAAACTGCTTTGGGATCCCGCAACCGGCCGCATCCTCGGCGCCCAGGTCTCAGGACTCGCCGGCGTGGACAAACGACTCGATGTCATCGCGACCGCCATCACCGGCGGCCTGACCATCGACGATCTCGCCCAGCTCGAACTCGCCTATGCCCCGCCCTTCGGGGCGGCCAAGGACATCGTCAACCTCGCCGGCTTCACGGCCTGCAACACCCGCGACGGCCTCGTCACGCCCGTCGACGAGCTCCCGGCCGATCCCGCCGTGCAGATCCTCGACGTGCGTCCACCAGCACTCGTGCAGTCTCACCCGCTCCCGCGCGCCGGTGCGCTCAACATCCCGCTTGGCGTGCTCCGCACCCGTCTTGGCGAACTCGATCGCACGCGCCCCGTCGTCACCGTCTGCGCCCTCGGCAAGACCGCCTACTTCGCCGCGCGCATTCTCGCGCAGCACGGTTTTCAGGTCTCCGCCCTCACCGGCGGCATCCGCGCCCACTTCGACCCCCGCAGCCCCGCCAAACTGCCCGCGCCCTAGGCTGCGGTGGCCGCCCGCGCCGTCCGCCGGCCGGGGCGGGTCCGTATAAGTTATATATGCGCATTTGCGCATATTTACTTATATCCATCTGCTTTGGCGCGTTTGGCCCGGTCGCGCATGGACGTTCCGGGCTGATTGTGGAATATTGCCGGCAACCGCCGACCGCCGGCCCCCACCCATGACCTCACTACGTTCCCTCCGTCCCCTGGCTGCGATCCTGTTTGCCGCCACCCTATCCACGAGCCCGTTGGTCGCCACCAACGGCATGAACATGGAGGGCTACGGCCCGACCGCCACGGCGATGGGTGGGGCCTCCCTCGCCTATGACAACGGCACCGCCGCCGTCATCAACAACCCGGCCACCCTTGGCCTGATGACGGACAATGCCCGCCTCGACCTCGCCTTCGGCATCCTCGGGCCCGATATCAGCATCACCAATCCCGCCGGCACCAGTGCCGACTCGCAATCCACCTCGTTCTTCATGCCCGCCTTCGGCTACGCCCGGCGCAGCGGCGACTTCACCTATGGCTTCGGCGTGTTCGGCCAGGGCGGCATGGGCTGCCAATACGACGCCAACTCCTGGCGTGGTCTCGGCTTTGGCCTCGAAAACCGCTCGGAGGTGTCCGTCGGCCGCGCCATCATTCCCCTTGCCTGGAAGGTCACCGACCGCCTGCACCTCGCCGCCACCGCCGACTTCATGTGGGCCGGCATGGATCTCAAGATGGCCATGAGTGGCGCCCAGTTTTTTGATCTGGTCAACCCGCTCAGCCAGCAGGGCGGCCGCGCCTCCGGCACCATCATCCAAAGCTTCAACGGCATGATGAGCACGCTACCCGCCGGCACGAGTGTCGACTACGCCTACTTCAATTTCTCCAATGGCAACGCCTTTACCGGCAAGGCTCAGGGCTACGGCTACGCCGGCAAAATCGGTCTGGTCTACCAGGCGAATGACCGCCTCACCCTCGGTATTACCTACCACAACAAGTCCGCACTCGGCGACCTCAAGGCCTCGGGCAGCGCCCTCAGCTTCCAGCTCAACATCCCCGGCATGGGCCAGATGGCGCAGACCCTCGCCGGCGACATCCGTGTGAATAATTTCGAATGGCCCGCCATGTTTGGCGCCGGTCTCGCCTTTCGCCCGAACGACCGCTGGCTGCTTGTCGCCGATGTGCGTAATGTTTACTGGAAGAACGTCATGCAGGAATTCTCGATGACCTTCACCGCCTCGGGTGCCACCACCAACGGGCCTTTCGCCAACCAAGTCATGAACGCCGTGCTTTATCAGGATTGGGACAACCAGCTCGTCGTTCAGGTCGGCGCCGCCTATCAGGTCTCCGACGCCCTCACGCTCCGTTTCGGCGGCAACCTCTCGAGCAACCCGATCCCGGATCGCTTCCTCAACTGCCTCTTCCCTGCCACTATTGAGCAACATCTCACGGCTGGCCTTGGTTGGAAATTTAATGCACGCTCCAGCATGGACCTGTCACTCACCCGTGGCTTTGAGGTCAATAAAAACAGCGGCAGCGGCATTCACGTCAGCCACGCCCAGACCAACATGCAGGTCATGTATAGTTACCGCTTCTGAACCGCGCCCCGCCGCGCCACGGCCATGAATGCCCTCTCCCGCCGCCGCTTTCTGAAGATCTCCGCCGCCACGGTGGTCGCAGCCGGCATGGCCGGGCGGAGCAGCCGGGCCTTGGCCGCCTCCGCCACGCCGAGCGGTGGCACGGCCGGTGTCCGCACGATTCCTACCTTCTGCGACATTTGCTTCTGGAAGTGCGGGGCCATTGCCAGTGTACGCGACGGGCAACTGTGGAAAATCGAGGGCAACCCGCTCGATCCCCTCTGCCAGGGCCGGCTCTGCCCCCGCGGCACCGGCGGCATCGGCGCGCACTCCGACCCCGACCGCCTGCGGGCACCGCTCATTCGCACGCATGAGCGGGGTGAGGAAAAATGGCAGGAGGTTACCTGGGACGAAGCGCTCGATTATATCGCCGTCCGCATGAAGCAAATCGCCGCCGCGCACGGTCCGGAGGCGATGGCCCTCTTCAGCCACGGCATCGGCGGCACCTTCCTCAAGCACACCCTCAAGGCCTATGGGACGCCGAACATGGCGGCACCGTCCTTCGCCCAGTGCCGCGGGCCGCGCGACGTGGGCTTCCGGTTGACCTTCGGCGACGACGTGGGGTCCCCGGAGCGCACCGATATCGCCAATACCGATTGCCTCGTTCTCATCGGCTCCCATCTGGGCGAGAACATGCACAACACCCAGGTGCAGGAGTTCGCCACCGCCGTCGGCCGCGGCGCGAGCATCATCGTCGTCGACCCGCGCTTTTCCGTCGCCGCCAGCAAGGCGAAGTTCTATCTGCCCATCAAGCCCGGCACCGACCTCGCCCTCCTGCTGGCTTGGATGCACGTCATCGTCACCGAGAAACTCTACGACGCCGACTACGTGGCGAAACATGGCTTCGGTTTCGAGCAATTCGCCGCCTCACTCACCAGCTACACGCCTGAATGGGCTTTTCCAGAAACCGGGATCGATCCCGACACCATCCGCGCCACGGCCCGGGAGATGGCCCGTCATCACCCTGCCACCCTCGTCCATCCCGGCCGCCACGTGAACTGGAATGGCGATGACGCCCAACGCAGCCGCGCCATTGCCCTGCTCAACGCCCTCCTCGGCAGTTGGGGCCGCAAGGGCGGCTTCTACCAGCCGTCGAGCATGGACGTGCCGGCCTATCCCTATCCGCCCTACCCGAAGTCCGGCCGGTCGAAGCTCGACAACCCGGATCATAAGCACCCCTTCGCCCACGAGGCCCTCACTACCGGCATCCGTGACGCGACCATCACAGGCAAGCCCTACCCGATCAAGGGCTGGATGGTCTACGCGACCAATTTGCTGCACGCGCTGCCCAACGAGGCCGAGACCATCCGCGCCATCCAGCAGCTCGATCTGCTCGTCGTGGTCGACGTCATCCCCAGCGAAACGGCCGGCTGGGCCGATGTCGTGCTGCCCGAGTCGACCTACCTCGAGCGCTTCGACGACCTCAATCCCGAGTATTTTCGGCAACCCTTCCTCGGACTGCGTCAGCCTGTCGTCGATTCACCGCATGATCAGAAACCCAATTGGTGGATCGCCAAAAAACTCGCCGAGAAACTCGGCCTCGGGGCCTACTATCCGTGGCAGGACATCGAGGAGTATCTCGCCCACCGTGTCACCGCGGCCGGCTTGAGCTACCCCGAGCTGAAGCAAAAGGGCATCATCTTGGGTCAGCGCCAGCCGCTCTACTTCGACGAAGGCGCTCCTGCGGAATTTGATACCCCGTCGGGTCAAATCGAATTCTATTCCCTCCAGCTCGAAAAGGCCGGCTTCGATCCCGTGCCGCGCTACACGCCGCCCGCCGCCGGTCCCGCCGGTTCCTTCCGGCTGCTGTTCGGCCGCGCGCCGATGCACTCGTTCAGTCGCACCCAATCCAACCGGCTGCTCTCCGGCTTGATGAGCGAGAACACCGTCTGGCTCAACCACACGGCCGCCACCCGGCTCGGCCTCAAGACCGACGATTACGTCCGCCTGCGCAATCAGGACGGGGTCTTGAGCAACCGCATCAAAGTGAAAGCCACCGAGCGCATCCGCCCGGATTGCGTCTATATGGTGCACGGTTTCGGGCACACCTCCCGCGGCCTGCGCCATGCCTATGGCAAGGGAGCCAGCGACGCGCAACTCGTCACCCGTTACCAGACCGACCCGCTGATGGGCGGCACCGGCATGAACGTCAACTTCGTCACCCTCGAACCTGAGGTTTGAACCATGTCACGCTACATCATGGTCATCGACACGAAGCGATGCGTCGGCTGCATGGACTGCGTGGTTGCCTGCAAGACGGAAAACCATGTCCCCGAAGGTTTCACCCGCGACTGGATCACCGAGACAGTGCACGGCCGGTTTCCCACGACCAATCTGGAGATCCGTACCGAACGCTGCAACCACTGCGCCAATCCGCCGTGTGTCCACTGCTGCCCGACCGGGGCCAGCCACGTCCATGCCCGCGGCGGCGTGGTGCTCGTCACCCCCGAGAAATGCATTGGCTGCAAGGCCTGCCTCGCCGCCTGCCCCTACGACGCCCGCTTCGTCCACCCCAAGGGCTACGCCGACAAGTGCACCTTCTGCATCCACCGCGTGGAAAATGGCCTGGATCCTGCCTGCGTCTCCGTCTGCCCGACCCGCTGCATGCACTTCGGCGACGCCGACGACCCGCAGAGCGGGGTGAGCCGGCTGCTCGCCGCCCGCCCGCACCACCCCCTCCTCCCGGAAGCCGGCACCCAGCCGCGCATCTACTACCTCACGTGAACCTCCCGCACCCATGACCGAGTTCACCCTCTTCCGGCACACTCCCGGCATCGATCCCACACTGCATATTTGGGGCTGGGAAATCCCGGTTTACCTTTTCCTCGGCGGTCTGGTCGCCGGTCTCATGATCTTGGCCGGAGCACGACTGCTCATCATGCGGCCGCACGAACGGCAGGCGATGGTCTGCTGCACCATCGGCCCGCTCGCGGGCCTGGCGTTACTCAGCCTCGGCATGCTCGCACTGTTTCTCGATCTCAGCCACAAGCTCTATGTCTGGCGGCTCTACCTCATTTTCGAACCGACCTCGCCCATGTCGTGGGGTTCGTGGATTCTCCTGCTCGTTTATCCGGCCCTGCTCGCCAACGCTCTCACCCATCTCCCGGAAACGATCCCGGCCCTGGCCAAGCGGGCGCCGATGCTGGTGACCATCAGCGACTACATCCTCGCCCGCCCGCGCCTCGTCGTGGCCATCGGCCTCGCCAACATCACGCTGGGCATCGCCCTCGGCATCTACACCGGCATCTTGCTCGGTACCCTCGGCGCTCGCCCGCTGTGGAGCAGCGCCGTGCTCGGGCCGCTGTTTCTGTTCTCCGGCCTCTCCACCGCCGCCGCGCTCCTGCACGGCATCCTCGTGTTCACCACGCCGGACGCCGAACGCCCCGAGTTTGCCGATTTCCTGCTCTCCCTGCTGGCCCGCTGGTCGCAGGCACGCCCGCTCGACACCCGTATCGCTCCCACCCTGGCCCAGGCCGACAACAGCTTTCTGACCATCGAGCTGGCCCTGTTGGGTCTGTTGCTGATCGGCCATCTGTCCTCGACCGCCGTCCACCAGCAGGCGGCCTGGCTGCTCCTGACCGGACCTTACGCGGCCGTCTTCTGGATAGGCGTGATCGGCTTGGGCATCCTCCTCCCGCTGTTTCTCCAACACCTCGAACTGCAGCACCGCATCCGGCACACGCTCGCGCCCTCGCTTCTCGTGCTGACCGGCGGCCTTGTCCTGCGCTTCGTCCTCGTCAACGCCGGCCAGGCCAGTCACTGGGCCGCCATGCTCAACTGATACCGCAACCCCTCCCTCCTATGTCCTCCCCCACAGATTCCCCGCCCCGGGAGCAGCCGCACATGAATCCCTACTGGGCCGGCTTCGGCCTCGGTCTGGTGCTGCTCGCCTCCTTTGTCATCATGGGCCGCGGCCTGGGCGCCTCTGGCGCCTTCACCACCGCGGTCGCCACCACGGTTCACGCTGTCGCCCCGGGCCACGCCGAGGGCAACGCCTTCTACGCCGAATATCTCGGCGACGGCACCACGAACCCGCTTAAGGACTGGCTGGTCTTCGAGGTGCTCGGCGTCTTCGTCGGCGGGTTCCTTTCCGGTGCGTTGGCCAACCGCCTGCAAATCACGATCGAGAAGGGGCCGCGCATCTCCAACCCGCGCCGGCTCCTTTTCGCCGCGTTTGGCGGGGCCCTCATGGGCATCGGGGCCAAGCTCGCCCTCGGCTGCACCAGCGGCCAGGCCCTCACCGGCGGCGCGTTGCTCAACGTCGGCAGCTGGGCCTTCATGCTGTGCGTGTTTGGCGGGGCCTACGGCCTCGCCTGGTTTCTGCGGAGGGCCTGGCTATGAACGCGCCCTTCTTCAAATACGGAATGTTCGGGGACGAGATGTCTCTCGTCGTCGCCTTCGCCATCGGCATCGGTTTTGGCTTTTTCCTCGAGCGGGCCGGCTTTGGCAAAGCCCGGCTGCTCGCCGCCCAGTTCTATTTCCGTGATCTGCGCGTCCTCAAGGTCATGTTCACCGCCATCATCACCGCGATGGTGGGCTCGTTCCTGCTGGCGCGTTTCGGTCTCCTCGACCTCTCGCTGGTCTACCTCACCCCCACCTTCCTCGTGCCGCAGATTGTCGGCGGCCTCATCCTTGGCTTTGGCTTCATCATCGGCGGCTACTGCCCGGGCACCTCGTGCGTCAGCGCCGCCACCGGCCGGGTGGACGGCATGGTCTATCTCGCCGGCATGATCGGCGGCCTCGTCGGTTTTGCCGAGTTCTACCCGCGCATCGCCCATCTGGTGAAACTCACCCCGCTGGGCCAGGTCACGCTGGCCGAGCAGTTCAATATTCCCTACGGCCTCCTCGTCTTCGCCGTCGTGTTGATGGCGCTCGGCGCGTTTGTCGCCGCCGAGTGGGCAGAGGGCAGATTCGGCGGCAAGACCCCCGACGCCGACTCGCTCCTCGCCCCGGCCCGCCGTTTCACCCCGGTCCGAAAATTTGCCGCCGTCCTCGCCGTCCTTGGTCTCGTCGCGGCCTTTGCCGGCAGCCCGTATCGTACCGCGCTCGCGCGCGTCGACACCCGGCAACTGGCGCTGGACGCCGGCACCAAGGCCGACCACGTCATGCCGGCCGAACTCGCCGACTGGCTGGTCGAAGGCCGCAATGATTTCCTGGTTGTCGACGTCCGCGAGCCGGCCGAGTTCGCTGCCTATCACATCCCCGGTGCGCTCAATGTCCCGCTCGCTGCCCTTACCCCCGATTTTGCCCGGCGCAATGAACGCATCATTTTCTACAGCGACGGCGGCATCCACGCCGCGCAGGCATGGTTCCTCATCCGCGCCCTCGGATTCCCGTCGGTCTACATGCTGTTTGGCGGGCTTGAGGAATGGAAGGACACCGTGCTTTTCCCGGCAGCCCCGCTCGCCGATGCCTCCGCCAAGGACCGGATCGACTTCGCGCGCCGCAGCGCGGTAGCTAAATATTTCGGCGGCACTCCGCGCACCGGTACCGACGCCACCCCCGTTGCGCCCGCGGCCACCCTGCCCAAACTGGCCTTGCCTCCCCCCACCGCCGCCCCCGCCGGACCGAATTCCGTCCCCGCGCCCAAGAAGAAGAAAAAAGAAGGCTGCTAATGGCTGGAGTGCGATTGCTGGTGAGTTTTTCCGCCGCGGTCCTCGCCGGCACTTCCGTTCTGGGCTGGCACCGCACCGCACTTTACTAAACGCCCCATGATCGCGGCGCGCGTGAAATGGCCGCGCCGTGCGACTCTCACTGCCGTGCCAGGCAGTAAATCCTCCCTGTTTTTCCCATCGCGTTTGCGC
>CAJBES010000125.1 GCA_903952145.1 uncultured Opitutaceae bacterium
CCAGGGCGAGCACCCATCGCACATGCGGGTCAAATATAGCGGCTTCGGCCAGTGTCCCAAGACATTGGTGTTGTATTTTCATGCTCACCCGGGGTAGGTGCAGTGACGGGGACGCGGGATTGGGGCCGGGGTGAGTGTTAGTCCGGGAGGTGGGTTGATATGGCTGGGCGAAGTGGAGTTGGCAATCCCTCGCGGAGGGAGGCCGTAGGCCGACCGGAGCGAGGGATTGAGGGAGTGAGTTGTGCGGCGAAGCCCTGCGGCGATTGGTAGCCGAGGGAACTGTGCGGGCGGGCGGAGTTGTAGTCCTGGCGGAAGTCTTCGATGACTACGCGGGCTTCGGTCAGGGTCCAAAGTTGCTCGCGGTTGAGGCATTCGTCGCGAAAGCGACTGTGGAAGCTCTCCACGAAGCCATTTTCCCATGGGCTGGCCGGAGTGATGTAGATGGTCTTGATGTGCTGGTCGGCCAGCCATTGCTGGAGATCGTGGGCGATGAACTCCGAGCCGTTGTCGGAGCGAATGAACTCCGGGGCCCCATGCTGGACGATGGCCGCCTGCACCAGCGTGATGACCTCGGCCGAGCCGATGCGCCGCTCAGGACGCAGGACGTGAACCTCCTTCGTGTGTTCGTCGAGGACGGTGAGCATGCGCAGCGTGCCGCCATGCACGGTGGCATCGGCGACAAAGTCCCACGTCCACACATGGCCGCGATGCGTCGCCTGCGTGGGCAGGCCGGTCGACAGGCCGCGGCGCGACTGTCGGCGCCGGGGTGGCGGCACCCGCAGCCCCTCGGCCCGCCGGAGCCGCTGCACCTGCTTGCGGCTGGTGTCCCAGCCTTCCCGCCGCAGCAGGGCCACGATCCGCCGATAGCCGTAACGCGGATGCAGCGCCGACAGTTCATGGGTGCGCACGATCAACTGCTGCCGCCGTTCACACGGTGGCCGGGCCTGATAGTGAAACGTGGATCGGCCGAGCCCGAGATACCGGCAGGCCGCCCGCCCGGAGCACACCCCGTCGAATACGACGAGGGTGGCCATCTGCTTCCTGTGTCCCGGGCTTACCATTTTTTTGCGTTCACGATCTCCAACACGCGGTTCTTCAACAGCGAGTCGGCCAGCATCTTTTTGAGTTCACTGTTTTCCTTTTCCAGCTCCTTGAGCCGTCTGGCCTCCGGGATCTGCATCATCCCAAACTGCCGTTTCCAACGGTGGAAGGTCTGCTCCGAGATGTTCTTCTCTTTGCAGACTTCCACGATGTTCTTGCCGCCGTCGGCGGCCCGCAGAATGCGGATCTTTTCCTCGGTCGTGTGGCGTTTGCCTTTCATCGTCTAGGGTCCTTTCAGGTTGCCCAGACTAACACCAGCCCTGGCTCCGTTTCAGGCGGTCACGTCACAGCTTTTGGGGAAACGTTTTCAGGTCTTCGTTGCTGGCATACGGAGCTGTTTCACTCATGGTCCCTATAGTATATCATCCCCGTGCGACATTGCGAAGGGTTATTTGCGTGATTTTTTTCGTCTACGGAAATTGCGGTGCGGTGGGTTGTGACCGTCTGGTTCAAGTGTTCGCCGACACTTTTGCGTCAAAGACCACGACATTACCGTACTCTGCCGGCGGCATGACCTGCCACCATTGCGCCGCCGCATCAGGGCGGACAACTTCCCGGTAATGTTTGTAAAGCATCGTCGGCGAG
>CAJBES010000126.1 GCA_903952145.1 uncultured Opitutaceae bacterium
CGGCCGCTCTCCATCGCCGCCGGCGACCAGGTGCGGTTGCGTGCCGTCACCCAGGTGCAATCTTCCGATGGCCGGGCCCGTCGGTTGGCGAACGGCACGATCATGACCGTCCGGACTGTCGATGCCGCCGGCCGGCTTGAGCTCGCCGATGGCTGCACCCTGAAATCCCGGCAGGTGGTCCACGGCTACGCCATGACTTCGCACGCCGCCCAAGGGCTCACCGTGGACAAGGTCTTTCTGGCCGGTGCTGTTTCGCGCGAAGGATTGTATGTCTCCGCCACCCGCGGTCGCGAGGGTGTTCGCATCTTTGTACCCGACCGCGCCGCGTTCCTGGATGCGGCCGGGCTGAAGAGCGAGGCCCGGATGTCGGCCACGGAGTTTGCGCGGCGGCACCGGCTCCAAACTGGCCTGCGTGCGACGCTGGCCCGCGGCTGGCGGCACTTGCAACATATGCGTGCCGTCATCGCGCGAATCTCGGTCAAGCCCGCCGCCGGCCGTCCGGCCAAAGCAATCGCGTTGACCCCCAAGGTGGCGGTCAAACCCGGACCTGTCATGCGGCATCGGCCGGATCATGGCTTCGTCCATAACCCCGCACCCCGACAGGGACCGCGAATGCGTCTATGAGCATTGAACACTTTTCCAAGCTTGCCGGAGACTGCCTCTCGACCAGCGGATCGCCCATTCTCTGCCTCCGCCTTGAGTCCGCCCGCGAGCGCCTCGCCATACCCTACGCCAGTTTGACGGCCGTGCGTCTTTCGACGGACGAAACCATCCTGACACTCTTGTTTGTGGCCCATCGGGTCACGATCAAGGGCCGCAAACTCGACGAGGCCCATTGCGCCATAGCGGCGGGCTCGGCTGCGGCCCTTGCCGTCGGCCGGCGGTCCTTCCGTTCGTCTTTGCAGTCCAGCAATTCGTCGCATCCGATTGAAGCTGCCGAAACCATAGCGATCACAGACATAAGGATCGAGTCGGTCGAAGCCGCGCCATAGCGGTCCGCCGCGGGGCCGAAAGCGGTCGGCGGCGACTCTGGGAGCCGCTGTCCGCGCCGGCTTCCCGCTCAGGTCAGGCCCGGCAGTCGCGCGGGGTTGGGAGGCGAAGGGTGGGGCGCCAGCTCCACCGCAGCCGAGCAACCCCGCGTGTCTGCTTCTGGCTGGACTTCGATTGCTCCGTGACATTTGAGGAGCGGCGGTGAGTCAGCGGCCTTTCCGCTGATGACAGCTTTCTCGTCACCGGTTAACTAAAAGGAATGGTGAAGTGGACTAACTCAATCGAGTAGATCTTGGTAGCTGCATCCGATCCCGCTCCTGATTCGTCGAAGAGTGGTATTTGGATCCTACGGGCTTCAGATCGGGCTTGTGTCGATGTTACGTATTCATACCATAAAAGAAGAAGTGAAAACAGAGCGTAACACAGGCACTCGACTTACGCAGGCTGGCGACCTCGCCGCCAACCTCGGGGTTTTTCGTGCCCGCGACATGGTCGCCGCCGGTTACTCCCGGGAATACCTTCGCCGCCTTGTTGGTCGAGAGCAAGTGCGGCAGCTTGGACGCGGGCTCTACGCCTCCGTCAACTTCGACGGCGATCACCACCTGACTCTGGTCGAGGCCGCCAAGCGAGTGCCGCGTGGTGTGGTCTGCCTGATCTCGGCCCTCCAATTCCACCGGATCGGGACGCAGGCGCCCCACCAGGTCTGGCTGGCCCTCCCGCGAGCCACCAATTTCCCGCGCAGCGGTAATCCGCCGTTTCGGTTCTGCAAGTTTTCACAGGCCTCCTATGCCTTCGGGGTCGAGGAGCACGCCCTGCCGGGTGGCCCCGTGCGCATTTACTCGCCAGCCAAGACCGTGGCCGACTGTTTCAAGTATCGCAACAAGTATGGCCTGGATGTGGCGGTCGAAGCGCTGCGAGAGGGCTGGCGGGAAAAGAAGTTTACCATGAGCGAACTGACCAAGGCCGCCGCCGTCTGCCGGGTGAGCCGAGTGCTCCAACCCTATCTTGAAATGCTGACATGAACGGACCAAAGAACCTCGCCGCGTCGGTGAAGGCGCGCTTGCAGAACGTGGCCGGCAAGCGCGGGGAAGATTTCAACCTGCTGCTCCTGCGTTACGGTATCGAACGCCTGCTGTTCCGCCTGAGCCAGTCCCCCTATGCCGACCGGTTTCTGCTCAAGGGGGCGATGTTGTTCGTGGTTTGGGACGAGAAAACCCATCGGCCCACCCGCGATCTCGACCTCCTGGGATTCGGTCCTTCGGGAAAGGAAGATCTGCGGCAAATCTTCCGGGCGGTGGTCGCAACGTCGGTTGTGGACGACGGGCTGGTCTTCGATCCGGATTCGGTGCGTGCGGAGGAAATCAGGGAAGACCTTACCTACGGCGGCATCCGGGTCCGCTTGATGGGCAAATTGGGACCGGCGGAGGTTCCGGTGCAAATTGATGTCGGCGTTGGCGACGCGGTCACCCCGGCCCCCGAGAGCGCGACGTTCCCAACGCTGTTGGATTTCCCGGCGCCGTATGTCCGCACCTATCCCGTCTACACAGTCGTCGCCGAGAAATTCGAGGCGATGGTCAAGCTCGGGATGGCGAACACACGGATGAAGGATTTCCACGACGTATGGTTCCTGGCCCGGCGGTTCGAGTTCGACCGCGCGATCCTGCGACAAGCGATCGAGGCGACCTTTGCCCGCCGGCAGACGAAGCTCGCGCCAGCGCCGGAACCCCTCACCGATGCGATCGCAAACGATCCGACCAAACAGGCGCAGTGGGCCGCGTTCCTGCGACGCAACGGGCTCACGAGTGCGCCGAG
>CAJBES010000127.1 GCA_903952145.1 uncultured Opitutaceae bacterium
CGCCCCATGAGGCGAATCTTCGGCTTGGCGGCGCCCCGCCAGAAGTCCCCATCGGCCTCAATCTTCAGCGTGCGCACCAACGGGTCCGGCTCCGGCCGGTGAAGTGACCGCGTTTCCAGCATCACCTTCCGTGCGTCGAACGACGCCTGATCAAGCTGCGGGCTGCCCCGGTATTGCTCCAGTAACACCTCGGTCGCCGGCTTGCCGGCGCAGGGGGAAAGTTGTTCCGGGTTGTGGGCTTGTGCCAATCGTTCCATAAGTCGCCTCCCATTCGCCGGATTCTACCATAGGCCGGATGCTTACGAAACTGCCCAGCACAGCCCCCCCATACCGCCTCGATTCCCCAATGAATCCAGCCGTTTACACCCAAAATCCGGCCGAGGCCTCCGGGTTTGGCACAACCATTCGGCACCGATTGACTAGCGCCCGCGACTTGAGGCATTGTGGCGGGTGAGAAGGTTTATCACTCCAACAATGGTTTTGATGAGTCCGGCATACGCCTGGCGCGGCCGATAGGCCCGCCCTTTCTTTCGCGCACGATTTCCCCGCCGGCGCAGGCCCACTCCGGGCCGGCACTGCCGCGGGGAATCTCTTCAGCCGGAATTCGGAGTGCCACCTGGCGCCCGACTGGAGAGTCTTTCAAACTCGCGCAAACCGGTTCGAACCCGGTTGGTGGCATAAGAAAGAAGGCTGCGTATGAGACTGGATACGAGCAACTTCAAGGCCGTCGCCTTGAATGAGGAAACCCTCCGCCAACAAGCCCCCAGCATCTTTGCCGCGGGGCCGATGGCGAACGTGAGCCCGCGCTACACGTTCGTGCCCACCGCCCGGATCGTGGATCGGTTGCGGGAGCACGACTGGGTGCCGGTGGTGGTGGAAGAACAACACATCCGCAACGAGGCCCGGCGGGGCTTTCAG
Source organism: uncultured Opitutaceae bacterium (assembly GCA_903952145.1). Classification (GTDB taxonomy): domain Bacteria; phylum Verrucomicrobiota; class Verrucomicrobiia; order Opitutales; family Opitutaceae; genus UBA2377. Next base: position 919 of record CAJBES010000127.1, read on the forward strand.
AAGCATCTGATCCGCTTCCGCCGCCTCGAACAGATGGAGACGCTCGACGAATGGAACGTGGAACTGGTGCTGCTCAATTCGCACGACTGCGGTTGCGCGTATCAGCTCCACGCCGGCATCTACCGCCGGATCTGCTCGAATGGTCTGGTGATGTCGCTGGACTCCTTCGAGGCCATCCGGTTCCGGCACGCCGGTCTCGTGACCGACGAAGTCGTGCAGGCGAGCTTTCGCCTGTTGGACTTCATGCCGCGGGTGGGTGAACTGGTCAACCGGTTCCAGTCGCGGGAGTTGGCGGCCGGCGAGTCGCTGGCTCTGGCGGGTCACGCGCTGCTGTTGCGCTACGCCAGTCTGGGGAACGCCCCGGTCCTGCCCGAAACGCTGCTCCAGGCACGCCGTCCGGAAGATGAAGGCACCGATTTGTGGCGGACCATGAATTGCGTGGGCGAACATCTCGAACGGGGCGGCGTTTCGGATTGGCATAAGGATCGGCGTGGCAAGTTGCGCTCGGTGCGCGCGTTGCGGGGGATCGACTCCAAGGTCACTCTGAACCAGGGACTTTGGCAGTTGGCAGAACGGCTCGCCAACGGCGAGACCTTGCCACCCCTCCCGGCCGTGACCCTCGTGGCGTAAACCGCCATCGCCTATGGCGACGCAAGCAGGTTGAAAAGTGGGTTAAGTGGAGTGCGAGGATCGACACCGCAAGGTGTTCAGGTTATTGCCATGGTTACGCGGCTTTCGAGGGTTGTGCCTCCCACAAACAATCCTCAACCTTTTCTCCTCAGCATCCATCCGCAGCGCAACTCGGCGCCCCCATCTTGGTCGAGGCTTCCAGGCCCGTGTCAAACCGTCCGCGAACTGTATCCGTCGATCTTCCTTAATCTACGATTGATTCGTCCTCAGGCTGCCAAACGTCCGGTGCGGTCGGCGAC
>CAJBES010000128.1 GCA_903952145.1 uncultured Opitutaceae bacterium
GGGTGGCTAAGGGGTGTTGCGGAATGGGCGCGGTTTACTTTTCGCCGTCGTTGTGCCGCATGTATTCGAGAAGACTGCGCGCTTCCTCGGGCGTGATGTTCATGTTCGGCATCCGCACCAGGCAGAGTTCGAGCAGCTTTTGCGCCTCCTCGTCCTTCGCGAGCATCACGTCCACGTTGGTGATCATGTTCAGGATCCACAGCGGTTTGCGGCGCTTGGTCACGCCAGCCCAACCCGGGCCGACGAGGCGGTCACCGGTCAGCTTGTGGCAGGGCAGGCATTTCATCTCATAGATCCCCACGCCCGTGGCCACCCACTGCGGGTTGAGCGGATGGGTGATTTCCACCGTCTTGATCTCGGTGCCGTGGATTTCGGGCTGCCCCGCCACGAGGTCGGACGGAGTGGGTGCCGCCTTGGCGGCCGTTTCAGCCTCCTCCCTTGAACCGCAGCCGGCGAGGGCGAGCGCGCCGCCTGCCAGCGAGAGTGCCAGCACTAGGCGCCAGCGTCCGTTGGTGGGTAAAGATGACATGCGAGTCAGTTCCATGACTCATCATCATAACTCCAACGCCCGTGGCACGGCCTTGACGCACGTCAAGGAATTCCGCCGTCGGGCGGGTTTTCTGTCCGGCATGCCGGATCCTGGGCGCGCCCGCGGGACCGGTTAGCGCCGTCGCGTTTTTTTCACCGCCCACTCCGCAGTGATGCACGAACTGAAACCGCCGCGGGCCTTCCAGTTGGCGATGATCGTGAGGCTCCTCGGCTTAAGCGCCCGGCCGAGGTCATCGCAGATCCGGTTGGTCGCCGCTTCGAAGAAGATGCCCTCGTTGCGGTAGGCGTGAAAATAGAGCTTCAGCGATTTGAGCTCGACGCAGACCTTGTCCGCCACATAGCGCACGGTGATGTCGGCGAAATCCGGGTGCCCCGTCATGGGGCACACCGAAGTAAACTCGTGGTGCGTGTGCTCGATCACGTAGCTGCGGTGCGGCGCGGGATTCGGAAAGGTCTCGAGAATTTTCAGGAGGGCCATGGCTGGGGGGGGGCTGAAGTGCGTAAATTTTGGGGGGCCGTTGGAATCTGCTTACAGCTAAACCTCATGCCCGGTCCCCTAAGTGGCGGTTTCCGTGAAACGTTGCTCGCGGATGACGGTGATCTTGATGGCACTGGGATACTGCAGCTCCTTCTCGATGCGCAGGCGGAGCAGCTTGGCGATCTCCCGCGCCCCGTCGTCGGTCACGGTGTCCGGGGCCACGACCACACGGATCTCGCGGCCGGCCTGGATGGCAAAGGCCTGGTGCACGCCCTCGAGTGAGAGTGCGAGCTTCTCCAGCCGCTCCAGGCGCTGCACATAGTTGGTCATGGACTCGGAGCGGGCCCCGGGGCGCACCGCGGAAATCGTGTCCGCCAGAATGACGAGGCCGGCGTAAACCGTCTCGGGCTTGACCTCCTCATGGTGCGCCGCGACCGCGTTGACGACGATCGGGGTCTCACCATGGCGCTTGATGAACTCTGCCCCGATGTGCGCATGGCTGCCCTCCATCTCGGCGGATACGGCCTTGCCGATGTCGTGCAGCAGCCCCGCGCGTTTGGCGAGATTGGGATCGAGCCCCGCCTCGCTGGCGATCATCGAGGCGAGGAAGCCGGTCTCCACCGAGTGATCGAGTGCGTTCTGGTTGTAAGCGAAGCGGTATTTAAGCTTGCCGAGCAGCTTGATGATCTCGGGGTGCAGTCCGTTGATGTTGAGCTTGGTCACGGCCTCCTCGCCGGCCTGGGTGGCGTTGACCTCCACCTCGTCCTGCGCGCGTTTGACAAACTCCTCGATGGTCGCCGGGTGGATGCGGCCGTCCTTCACCAGCGCCAGCAGGGCGCTGTGCGCCACCTGACGGCGCACGGGGTCGAAGGAGGAGATAAGCACCGTCTGCGGCGATTCGTCCACGAGCAGGGTGACCCCCGTCGCGGCCTCGAACGATTTGATGTTGCGGCCCTCGCGGCCGATGATGCGGCCTTTGATTTCCTCGCTCGGCAGTTGCACGATGGTGGCCGTGAAGTCGTTGTTCGGCTTGTTCGCCAACCGCTGCATCGCGGTCACGAGGATGCGTTGGGCCTCGCGCTCCAGCTCGAGCTCGGATTTTTCCATCGTTTCACGCCGCAAGACGCGCAACTCGTCCTGACACTCTAGCATCACCTCCTCGCGCAGCGCGCGGCGGATCTCCTCGGCGTCCATCTGGGAAACCCCCTCCAGCCGCTTGCGCACGCTTTTGGAAAGCGCGCGGATGGCGTCACGGGCCTGCTTCAGCGCCGCGTTCTCGCGGTTGAGCCGCTCATGGCGCTGTTCGAGCTGGTAGTCGAGCAGCGCGAGCGACTCCTCGTGGGCGCGGATCTCGCGCAGCCGCACCTCGCTGTCGATCTCGCGGCGGTCGAACTCCCGGGTCAACTCAACCCGGCGGTGGAGGATCTCCTCCTCGGCCTTTTGCTTGAGTTCCTCGGCGGCCACCGCCGCCTCGCGACGCGCCACCTCGATCAATTCAGCCGCATTTTCGCGGGCGGTGCGGCGGGTGCTGCGGGTCAGCGCCCAGACCACCATGAACCCGAGCCCCATGCCCATGGCAAGCGCCACCGTCAGCGGCCACTGCGTGAAGCCGCTTTCGGCGATCAGAAAGGCGAAGTCGGCTGCGCTCACTGAGGTCAAGGGACCGGCACCCTAGGCGGGGTCCGCGAAAGCTCAAGCTTTCTCCCACCCGCTATTGGGCGGCAGCCGTCGGTTTTTGGAAGGCCGGCAGGGTCCCGGCCAACAACACCTGCATCCGCGCCAGCGCCATGGCTTCACCATCCTCGGACCCGGTCTGCGCCAGCACATAGGCCCAGCGGTCCGCGCGGCCATGCCGCAGGCGGGCCCATGCGCCAAGCAGCATCCGCTCCCAGTGCGTCGCCACAACCGCGTCACTGCTGACAAACCAATACGCCAGCAGCGCCGGCGCGGGCTTCCCGCCGTTCACCCCGCTCCGCTCGAGCCGCAGCACGGTGGCCGGAACCGCTCCAGCACCCGGCTGCACCCCGGCGAACCGGTGGGCAAAGCTGCCCTTGATCGTCCAGCCCTGGCCTTCCACGCAGAGCTCCGGCCGGTGGATGGACGAACGGTCGCGCCCGCTCAGCACGATTGAGAGCAACACCTGCCGCCGCGGATCCTGCAACGCCACATAGTAGCGGCGCGAAAAGCCCGTGTCGGGCGGCAGGATGTCGCGTTCGACGTCCGATACCTCCACCCGCCGCCCAATCCAATCCGTGCCCAC
>CAJBES010000129.1 GCA_903952145.1 uncultured Opitutaceae bacterium
CGCCAGACCAGCGTCAGAAACTCGGCGGGGTGGATGTCGTGGGCCTTGAAGAAGGTCCGGTCCCCGCCACAGCAATACATGAGCGAGGCGGGCAGTTCCCCCCGGAGCTTCGCCTTGGTCTTGGGGATGAGGCGGGGGAGCCACGTGATGTCCTCAACCGTTTCAGTTTTGGCGGGCAGGGTCGTCTCATCGAGCACGGTGACGAGACCGTGGCCGCCCTGCACATTGAGGAAGTAGTCGCGCCGGACGGATTCGATGGCGAGGGCGTGGTCGCAGCCGGGTTCGCCGTAGTGGTGGTGATCCTCGGCGTAATCGTAGAGCTGCTGCGCGGTCAGGCCGTTGGCGGAAAGAAAGGCGGTTTCGCCGGCATTGAAAAACACCGCGGGCTCGCGCTCCCCCTTGGCATAGAGCCCGACGGATTTGTCGTAAAGGGCACGAAACTTTTGGGGAAAATCGTAGTGCTTCATATGGTGGCAGTTTGCTGCAAGGGAACCGGGAAGCAAAGCCGGACGCTTTATTTTGGGCGGGATTCAATCCGCCGGGCGGAAGTCGATCAGACGCTTGAAGCGATCGACCCGCTCCACCACGACGTTGAGCCGGCCGTTAAGCTCTAGGCGGCGCTGGTGCCGGCGACCGACGAGCATGGTGCCCGCGTTGTTCAACGTGTAATGGTCGTCGCGCAGGGTGGCGGCGGCCACAAAGCCGAAAGTCATGGACTCGATGAGCTCGATGAAGAAGCCGTGCTGACGGACGTCGGTGATGACAGCGGCAAACGGCCTGCGCGGCTTCCGGTCGAGCTCGCGCTCGAAGAACTCAAGGAGCTTGATCTTCACGCTGTCGCGCTCGGCCTCGGTGCTGTTGATCTCAGTCAGGCTCAGGTGTTCGCCCAAGGCCTCCATCCGGCTGAGATTGTAGCCGGCGTTGGGGGTGGCGGTGGACGGATAGCCCGCGTGCTTCACGAGGTAGGTGTCGAAGACCCGGTGCACGACCAGATCAGAGTAGCGCCGGATGGGGGAGGTGAAGTGCGTGTAGTCTTTTTTGGCGAGCCCGTAGTGCCCGTCGGGGGTGGCGCGATAGCACGCCTTGCGCAGGCTGCGCAGGAGCTGGGTGCGGAGCGTGTAGCCCTGCGGGTGGCTGGCGAGGGTTTCGAGCAGTTTGACGATTTCCTCGCGGTGCGTGAGGTCGCCGACCTTGATGTGAAAAGTTCCGAGCAGCTGGCGGAGCTCGTCCAGTTTTTCCGGATCGGGATCGTCATGGACGCGGTAAAGCGAGGGCAGCCGGTGGATCCGCGTGACGTGGGCCACGGACTCGTTGGCGGCGAGCATGAACTCCTCGATGAGCTGGTGGCTCTCGTCGTTGACAATTTTTTCCAGGCGGTCGGCGTAACCCTCGGCATCAACGAAGATCTTGGTCTCGGGCATGTCGAGATCGAGACTGCCCTTGGCCATGCGCTCCCGGCGGAGCCGCAGGGCGATGCGCCACAGGGCGCGGATCCAGGATTGGAGCTCGACGAGCTCGGGGTCGCTGAGGCCGCTGAGGGCACGGCCGGTTGAGCCGGTCTGGTGTTTGGCCGGCAGGGGCAGGGCGCGGATCCGGTCGAGTTCGTGCTCGTTGAGCAGGGCGTAGGCCTGCTTGTAGGTGAGGCGCTTGCGGCTGCGGATGACAGTATTGGCAAAGGCGGTGTGCCGCAGGGTGCCCTGTTTGTTGAAGGTGAGGAAGACGGCCTTCGTCAGGCGGTCCTGCGCTTCGACCAGCGAGCAGAGGCCGTTGGACAGCTTTTCCGGCAGCATCGGAATGACAGTGCCGACCAGGTAGGTGGAGTTGCCGCGGCGCTGGGCCTCGCGGTCGAGCGCGGTGCCCGGCCGCACGTAGGCGGAGACGTCGGCGATGTGAATGCCGACGCGGGTTTCCCCGCCCTCAAGGGTTTCGAAGGAAAGGGCATCGTCGAAGTCCTTCGCGTCATCCGGATCGATGGTGAAGGTCGGAACTTCGCGGTAATCGAGCCGGCTGGTGCGGTCGGTGGGATTGACGCGATCGGGCAGGGCGGCGGCCTCGCGCTCGACCTCGGCGGGAAACTCCGTGGCCAGGTTGTATTTTTCGTAAATCCCCAGCAATTCAGCGCGCGGCTCGTGGGTGCGGCCCAGGCGGGCCGTGAGCTCGCCGGTGAGCGAATCATGCCGGCTGCGCCAGGGGGCGAGGGTGACGACGACCTTGTCGCCGGGCTGGGGCACGGGCTTGAGGTCCGACTTTGCAGGGTCGTTGACCTGGATCTCAATCGGAAAGCGCGGATCGTCGGCGATGACGTTCCAATTGCGGCCGGTGCGCTGCAGATTGCCGACAATGGTGCCCCGGCCGCGCTCCACCACCCGGGTAACCTGGCCGATTTTTTCGCCGGGGCGTTTGCCCCGCCGGCCGTGGAAGATGCGCACGGCCACGCGATCGCCGGGCAGGGCGGTGTTGGTTTCCTCGGGGAAAACCTGCAAGGCCGGGGCGCGGGCATCGCCCGGACCACCGTCCGCCTGCTCGAGCACCACGAAGGCGGAGCCGCCAGCACGGAATTGGATGCGCCCGACCATCTCGCCGGCCTCGAGCCGGGATGGGGCCGGGATTTCCGGCGGGAGCGGCCGTTTGGCCAGGGTGAAAATCGGGCGGGTTTCACTCCTGACCTTTTCGGTCCTGAGGGGGCGGTCGCGCAGTTGGAGCCGTTCGCCCTTGAGTTGGCGGACGAGTCCGCCGGCCACCAGGCGGCGGATATCATGAGCCAGCAGAACCTGCTGCTTTTTGTTCAAATTCAGCTGGAGGGCCAGTTCATGGGCATTGGCGGGACTGTAAGCGGGCTCCCGCAGATGGGAGAGAAGGCGTTCGCGTAGATTCATGTGATGTTCCGGTCACCCGGCGCGCAGGCCGACCGTTGGGAATGGACTGACGAAAGATGTTAGGCTATATTGGGGCGATGAAAATCGTCCACGTCGCCAGTGAATTGTTCCCCTACATGAAGACGGGCGGATTGGCGGATGCAGTGGCGGCACTGGCGGGCACCTTGGCGGACCTGGGCCACGAGGTTTCGGTGTTTCTGCCGGGTTACCGCACCGCGCTTGAACATGCCGACGCCAAACGCGCCGAGCGCACCTGTCGCATCAAAATCGAGATGGGGGATGCGTTCATTTCAGGCGACGTGTGGGCTTTCTCCCCGCGAAAAAACCTGAAGGTGCATCTCATCTGCCGGGAGGAGTTTTTTGACCGGGGCCATCCCTACGGCACTGAAGAGCGTGACTATGAAGACAATGCCGACCGCTTCATTTTTTTCGCCAAAGGTGCGGTCGAGGCCCTGCGCCTGTCCGATTTGCAGGCGGATGTCGTGCATGCCCACGACTGGCAGGCCTCGCTCGTGCCCTTGTTTCTCCGCGATGCGGAACGCCGCCACGGGCTGACGCTGGCGATGAAGACGGTCTTCACCATCCACAACATCGCCTTCCAAGGCGTATTCCCGGCGCGGATGTTCTCACGCACCAACCTGCCCGACGAACTCAACGCCATCGATGGCCTGGAGTATTACAACCAGATCAACCTCATGAAAGGCGGCATCATGTTTGCCGATCGCGTGACGACGGTCAGTCCGCGCTACGCGAAGGAGATCCAAACCCCGGAGTTTGGGTGCGGACTGGATGGCGTCGTGCAGACCAGGGCGGATGACATCGTGGGCCTGCTCAACGGCATTGATATCGCGGTGTGGAATCCAGCGGTGGACGCCTTGCTGCCGGCGCGCTTCTCCGCCGCAAACCTTGCGGGCAAAGCCGTTTGCCGGATGCAGCTGCTTAAGTCGCAGTCCTTTGACGCCAAGTTCACCGGGCCCGTCTTCGGCATGATCTGTCGCCTGACCGACCAAAAGGGCATCGACCTGCTGCTGGCCAATGCGGACTTTTTTTTGCGCGAAAACACCCGTCTCATCATTTTGGGCACGGGGGCGAAACGCTACGAGGATGCGCTGCATGCCCTGGCGGCGCGTGCACCTCACAAGATATCCCTTTGCGCCAAGCACGACGAACCCATGAGCCACCTCATTGAGGCGGGATCGGATTTTTTCATCATGCCGTCGCTTTTTGAACCGTGCGGCCTGAACCAGATGTATTCCCAGGCCTATGGCACCGTGCCGCTGGTCAGTCAGGTGGGCGGGCTGGCCGACACAGTGACAGACGCCGATGCGGATGCGGCGAACGGCACTGGGCTGACCTTTCCCGCCACCGCGGAAGGACTGGAGGACGGTTTGCAGCGTTCGCTGAAACTTTTTGCCGACAAGCCCAGCCTGGCGAAGGTCCAAAAACGCGGCATGGACCGGGATTTCAGTTGGGCCAAGGCCGCCGCTTCCTACGAGCAATTATATCAGGATTCACTCTGACCTCCGTGGCTCCACCGCCGGTCCTGCTCTGGTTCCGTCAAGATCTGCGGCTGCAGGATAATCCCGCCTTGCAGGCCGCCTTGGCTGCGGGCGCGCCCATTGTGCCCGTCTTCATCTTTGATGATGAAGGCGAAGGCCGCCGGCCGATCGGCGGAGCTTCTCGTTGGTGGTTGCACCATTCACTGGCGAGCCTCGACAAGGCACTGCGCGCGCTTGGATCGCGGCTCATCTTGCGGCGGGGCCGTGCAACTTTGCTCCTGCGAGAACTGTTGGCCGAGACCGGGGCGGGCAGTGTCTTTTGGAACCAATGTTATGAACCCATAATCATCCAGCGGGATGGCGCCATCAGGAAAGAGCTGAACGCGGCGGGTGTGGCAGTGCGGGATTTCAACAGCGCCTTGTTGTTTGAGCCACACACCATTGCCAACAAACAAGGGCGGCCCTTCCAGGTTTTTACCCCATTTTGGCGGCACTGTCTTGGTCAGGCTGTTCCAAAGCCGGTGAAGCTAAGGGCACAACGGCTGCTGTCGCCAACCCGCTGGCCGGCTACGCTGGCGTTGGGTGATCTGGCACTACTGCCCGCGGTCCGCTGGGACGCAGGCTTCAGGGCGGTCTGGCAACCCGGTGAGGACGCAGCACGTGAGCGGTTGCGGAAGTTTCTTGTTAAATCCTTGGGCAGCTATGCCTGGCAGCGAAACCTGCCCGACACTGATGGCACCTCCATGCTTTCACCATGGCTTCATTTTGGGGAGATCGGACCGCGACAAATTTGGGCGGCGGTGGCGGCCCGTTCGAGGAACTCAGGCGTTTTCCCGGCCAGCCAAGGGGCGCAGGCTTTCCTGAGCGAATTGGGCTGGCGGGAGTTTGCCCATCATCTGCTGTATCACTTCCCCCATACGCCGGAAAAACCAATGCGGCAGCATTTCCAGATGTTCCCGTGGGCGGACGACCCGGAGGGGCTGATGCTGCGGGCCTGGCAGCAAGGGCGGACGGGTTACCCGCTGGTCGACGCTGGCATGCGTCAGCTCTGGAAAACAGGTTGGATGCACAACCGGGTTCGGATGGTTGCCGCGTCGTTTTTGGTCAAACACCTGCGGCTGCCTTGGACACTGGGCGCCACCTGGTTTTGGGATACCCTGGTGGATGCAGATCTCGCAAACAATACGCTGGGCTGGCAGTGGACGGCGGGTTGCGGGGCGGACGCGACGCCGTATTTCAGGATCTTCGCCCCGGTGTTACAGGGGCAGAAGTTTGACGCAGCAGGCAAATACGTGCGCCGTTGGGTGCCGGAATTGGCGGCACTGCCCGCGAAATACATTCATTGCCCCTGGATGGCGCCCTCGCCAGTGCTGGTGGCCGCCGGCGTGGGTTTGGGTGAAAACTATCCGGCGCCGATGGTGGAGCACCGCGCAGCCCGCAACGAGGCCCTGGCGGCACTCGCACAAATGCGGGCCAGGAACTTGGCGGTGAGAAATTGAGTGAAGCTCATGGAAGACCGCTTTCAAATTCTTGTGGCCACAGGGCACAAACTCCCCCGGCGCGAGCTGGTGGCCCCTGGCCGCGCATCATGAACGTCACGGTTTTCGAGCGCTCCATCCTCATCGCCCGGCCCGCCGGCGAAGCCTATGCGTGGCACATGCGGCCGGGGGCTTTTGCGCGACTGCAACCTCCGTGGGAACGGGTGGAACTGCTTGGGGTGCATCCGGGTGTCCGCGACGGCACACGGGTCCGCGTCAGGAGCCGGGTGGGGCCGTTGCATTTCAATTGGGAAGTCGAGCACCGTGATTGCGAGGAAGGCCGGGGGTTTTGCGATATGATGCGGTCCGGTCCCTTTGCCCACTGGGAGCACCGGCACATTTTTACCCCGATCCAGTCCGGTCGGTGCCGGCTGACGGATCGCATCACTTACCGCCTGCCCGGCGGGGCGGCCGGGCGGATTTTCGCCGGGAGATTTGTATACGCCAAACTCGACCGCATTTTTGCCTACCGGCAGGCCGTGACCAAGGCGGACCTCGAGATGGCCCAGGCCGACACCAGGCCCCTGACGGTGCTCATCACCGGCGCTTCCGGGCTCATGGGCCGCGCCTTGACGCCATTCCTTGAGACGCAGGGGCATCGGGTGCTCCAACTGGTGCGTCGCCCGCCAGCCACCGCGACTGAAATATTTTGGGATCCGGGCAAGGGCGAACTCGATGCCAGGCAGCTGGAGGGGATTGACGCCATCGTCCATCTCGCGGGTGAGAACATTGCGGAGGGGCGCTGGACCACGGCGCGCCGGGCCGCCCTCCGGGAAAGCCGGCTGGCGGGCACGCGCACCCTCGTGGCCGCACTCGGGCAAATGCATCGTCGGCCCGGCGTTTTGCTCAGTGCTTCGGCCCTGGGCATTTATGGCGACAGCGGCCAGGAGATCATGACCGAAGAAAGTCGGTCCGGGGAGGGTTTCCTCGCCGCACTGTGCCGGGACTGGGAGGCGGAACTCAGTCCGGCCCGGATGGCAGGCATGCGCAGCGTTGCTCTGCGCATGGGGCTGGTGCTCACACCCGCCGGCGGAGCCTTGGCCAAGATGCTGCCCGCATTCCGGGCCGGGGTGGGAGGGCGCCTGGGTTCAGGTTGCCAATGGTTGGGCTGGATCGCGATGGATGATCTGCTCGGAGCGGTCCATCATGTTTTGCACAACCCGGAATGTGATGGTCCGGTCAATGTCGTCGCACCGGGTGCGGTCACGAATGCCGACTTCACCACTACACTGGGGCGGGTGCTGCGACGGCCAGTCATGCTGCCCGTGCCCGCCCTGGCACTCCGCGCCCTGTTTGGTGACATGGCGGATGAAGCCCTGCTGGCGAGCACGCGGGCGGTGCCGGCGCAGTTGCAACGCAGCGGTTATGCCTTCCGGTTCCCCGAACTTGAGCCGGCTCTGCGGCATGTGCTGGGAAAGGCGGGACCAGCATAACCTGGCAGATTGGCATATTGGCAAAATCCAAGCTTCCCACCGACGGTGCGAACAGTAGCTTGGGAATTTATGCAAAGAACGTTCATTATCTTCAAACCGGACTGCATGCAGCAAAAGCATGTCGGTGAGGTGCTGGCGCGCTTCGAAAAAGCCGGATTTGCCATCATCGGAAGCAAAATGACGCGATTGACGCCCGCGGTGCTGCGTGAGCACTACGCCCATGTGGCCAGTCTGCCGTTTTACCCGGAGATCGAGCGCTTCATGGGTTCGTGCCCCGTCCTGCTGATGGCGCTGCAGGGCGAAAACATCGTCACCCGGGTTCGCGAGCTCCTAGGCCCGACCGATTCACGCAAGGCCGCCCCGGGCACCATCCGCGGGGATTTTGGCACCGACATGATGGTCAACGTGGTGCACGCCTCGGACAGTGACGCGAATGCCCGGATCGAACTGGCCCGGTTTTTCAAACCGGAAGAACTCCACTAAGCACAGTCTGTGCGCTTGACGCGGACCGACTGGCTGCGTTTTCCTGCACCTTCCAATTTTCAGGCCCTCATCGTCTAGCGGCTAGGACGGGTCCCTCTCAAGGATCAAACCGGGGTTCAATTCCCCGTGAGGGCGCCATCTCCATAGGGGAGGCGTTTGTAGGGAACGGATAGGGAACAAAACTGCAACCATTCCCATTAATGCATGCCACCTAGCAAACTACGGACGGCCAAGCCACGAAAGAAGGGGGCTATGCCCTTAACGCACTTCTCCCGGCGGATAAGTCTGCTGGCCTTAAGGGTGTGCTTGGTGGTCTCAATCCAGCGTTTGGCGAGGTCGTCAAAGGGCAGGCGAGCATCCTCGGAAATCGTCAGGTTGCCCACTTGGCGCGCAGTTCGGTCAAACGCCGCTCGGCCAGCTTCCGGTCCTTGGTCTTAAGGGAGCATCGAAATTGCTTGCCGCCTCTCTTGACCAAAGCGTAATACCCGCCACTCATTTCCAAGCGGTAAAGATTCTCCACCACCTGTTGAAACACCAGCTTACGAGCCTCCTTAGTCTCTCCCAGGGCTTCGGTTTTCATGCTCAAAAGCCCATGGTGACAGCAGCGGGTGACAAATCTGATATCGCGGGTGGAAAGATAGTTTCAAGTCGTTGCAGGTAATTGGTCACGCCAGGGTAGCTCAGTGGTAGAGCAGGGGACTCATAAGCCCTTGGTCGGCGGTTCAATCCCGCCTCCTGGCACCAATTTTCAGACGCACCTCAAGGCGAAGAGGTTTTTATTTAGGGCAATTACGGTTCAGTTTGACGTGGGTGGTGGCAGGCCGCCCGCGTGCGGGCGCTGCCCCGGGCGCGAGCACGCGGCGGATTGTCGCGGCGCTCGGAACGCGACCTGCCTGTGTCAGCCACGTCTGTCCAAACCGAAAATGCCCGGGCACCTGCAGATCATAAATATGCTCAAATTCATTAGAAACCAGACGAAATCCGTTCATCCTAAAAAAGCGCAGTTGGGGTAAAGTTTCATGGGGTGGCGAAGGGGATTTGAGGTGGCAGCGGCGACGGGATTTTCAACTGCGGCGCAGTTGCGGCCAGCCTTTGGGCGACGCGGGTGTAACCAGCCTTGAGCGCTGTCCACCAGTGGCGTTGCACGGATACTTGCAGCGTCTTTTAGCGACCGCTTTCAACCAGTCGTGCGGTGATCACGAGGAACCAGCGGCGGCTGCCAGCCGCCGCGATGTGCCGGCGCGCGTGGGCACAAAAGCCGCTGAAGCCCCATTGGTTTTTTAATTCGTCGAACACGTTCTCGACGTCGGCGCCTTCGCGATACAGCGCCTGCACCTGCCACGCGTTGGCCGTGGATGCGTCGAGGTCGGTTACGTAGGCGGCCAGCTCGTGTTTTACCTGTTGCCAAAACTCGCCCTGCGCGAGCGCGGGCGCCTGGCCTTGGAGTTTGCGCGCGAACACCACGCGGCGGTCCTGCGTCCAGCCGTGCAGCCGCGCGCGGGCTTCGGCGACTTGCCACACACCGGCGGCGCCCCGGGCCTTGCCACGCGGTGGCGGGCAGCGCATGCAGCGCGCGGCGCACGCTGGCGTGACCCCAGAGGCGCTTGATGATGCGGCAAGGAAACTCAACTTTGGAACACAGGCTGGACTTCTGGCGGTTGCATCGCCGTCATCTCGGTCACGAATGGCGCCAGCAGTCTGACGATGCCGGGCGCAACGGGAACCACGACCAATGGAGCACTCACCAAGAGCGGCACCGGCGCTCTGACCCTGAACGGCACCAACACCTACACCGGGGCAACCGCCGTCAATGGCGGCAAGCTGTTCGTCAACGGATCACTGGCTAGCGCAGTCACGGTGGGGCTTGGCGCCACCCTCGGCGGCACTGGCTCGCTCGACGGGGGTGCGACGATCCAGTCCGGCGGTCACCTCGCACCCGGCGTCGCAGCCGGAACAATTTTAACCAATGGCCTCACGCTGCTATCCGGCGCCATCATCGATTTTCAACTCGGCTCCACCAGCGACAAAGTCTTCGTCACTGGGGCACCGTCTCAGTCCCGCTGATAGCAAATTCGGTGACGCTCAACCTTTCGAACATAGGCAGCTTCGGCGCCGGCAGTTACACGCTGTTCGATTTCAGCACCGGCGCGACCACGAACAGCTTCGTCGCAAGCGACTTCGCCTTTGGCACCACGATCCCTGGCTATAGTTACGGCCTCGCGCTCCTTGGTAACACGCTCGTGCTCACTGCCACCGCCGTCCCAGAGCCTTCGACCTATGCCGCTCTCGCCGGGCTGGCCGTGCTTGGCCTCGCCGCGTATCGCCGCCGACGCAAACATGCGGTTTGATTGGTTGCGCATGCTAGAAAGATAACGTTTGGAACCAACGAGTAAGACTCCGCCAACGGATACACTCGACTGTCTGGGGAAGAATATGATGGGTTGATGTTTTCGCCAGCGGAGGCCCAATAGTCCCCCCCGTCGCCTGTAGTTGGCTGAGTCGGCGCTATGCGGATGGAAACCACGATGGACAATTTCCTGCTTGGTAGGACAGGCGATTCGGAAATACACTCCCGGAGCTAAGATTGAAACCCCTGCAAGCAGGCTTCTTGTTGCCACGCTTCGAATCGCGGAAATCAACCACGGCACTGTTTCCGATTGGCTTGTGGCGGCGGCGTGGCCATATTGCAGTCCACACCGGTCATGCGTCTGCCACTGCTCCCGATTTTCCTCAGTCTCACTGTGCCAGCCATGGCGCTGGCGGCGTCTGCGGGCGCGGCTTCCGAGAGTTTGGAAAAGCTCACGGCCAATTCCCCCTTTGCTCCGGGGCAGGGCGGCAATGCCACCGGCGAAACAGCCTCGTTGGAGTTTCGCGGTGTGTTCACGGATCAGGGGGAACTGTTTTTCAGCCTGTTCGATTCTGTCTCCAAAACATCGGTCTGGGTTGGCCTGAACGAGCCGGGGCATGCCTCTGCGGTGCGCAGCTACGATTCCAACGCGCAGACCATCAACGTCGACCACAAGGGCCGCAGTCTGACCCTGGCGCTCAAAAAAGGTCCCATCGTCGTATCGGCATCAGATCTGACGCTGCCCGGGATGGGGCCGGCTTCGCCGGGATCTCCGGCGATCAACCCCGCCGCTTCCACCGACGACGCCAGGCGTCTGGCCAACATTGCGGCGGAAATCCGCCGCCGTCGTGCCATGCGCCAGCAGGTCGCGTCTCCCACTAACGCCGCACCGGCACCCTCACCCAGACCCTAACTCCATGGCTCCATCCCAACGCTCCGCCTTCACCCTCCTCGAGATCCTGGTGACACTCGCCATCATCGGCCTGCTGGCCGGTCTGGCCATCAGCAACAGCGACAAGATTTTCGGCCAGAGCCAGGAGGCGATCGCCCGGGTGTTCGTGCGCGATGCGCTCAAGACTTCGTTGGTGCGCTACCGCATCGATCTCGGTGACTACCCCACGACCAGTGAAGGCATCGCGGCCCTGATCACCGCGCCGGCCGGCAAGGCCGAGCGCTGGCGCGGACCCTATATCGATGTCGCCGGAGGCCGGTTGCCGACCGACCCGTGGGGCGAAGTCTACCGCTACCGCTTTCCTGGCACGAAAAACAAGGGCAGTTTCGACCTCTATTCAGTGGGGCCGGACAAGACCGACGGCTCGGAAGACGACATCGGCAACTGGTGATTCATGGACCGTGTGAACCAGGTGGTGTTTCGCGCCGGCACCCCGGCCTCCCGCCGGCCCGGGTTCACGCTGGTGGAGGTATTGCTGGTGCTGGCTATTTTGGCCATGTTCGCGACCCTCTTCATCCCGGGTGTCACCTCCATCCTCCGCGAGATGGATGCGCGCGGACCGGAGCAGATTGTCAGTGAAACCGTCCTCGCGGCGCGGGGTGCGGCGTTGGAGTCCGGCCGCACGGTCACCTTGCACTACGATGCGGAGGCGCGGCGTTTTTTGGCCGATGCGCCGTCCGTCCCCACCGAGGCTCTCCCGGCGGGCCTGAAAGTGGAGCTGTTGCCACCTGAGACTGGCGCAACCGTGCTGCTCGGTGGCCAGTTGGTGGAGACCGGCGAACTGCAGCGTGTCCGCTTTTTCCCCGACGGCACCTGTGATCCGTTCCGGGTGCGAATGCAGGAAGGCACAACCGCACCCCGGTTGCTGCAGGCCGATCCCTGGACCTGTGCCCTGAGTCCCGTGGCGGCGAAGCGGTAATGCCCATCACGATGCGACCGTCCCACTGGCAGTTTGCTGCAGGCCGCCTGCCATCCGGTGTGGTTCGAGCGCGAGCCGGCTCGCGGCCGGCCCAACTCAGCGGCGAAGACCCGCCACGACCCATGCACCGTCCCGATAAGTCCCCGCGCCGCGGCTTCACCTTGTTGGAGGTGCTGGTCGGCATTGCCATTTTGGCCATGGCGGCGGTCGTGCTTGGCGCCGCTTATGTGAACACGCTTGGCGCCCACGAGGCCGTGGCCCGGCGTGCAGCCGCCGGCACCGGCATGGACTACCTCCGCGACATCATCTTGAACGAGCCTGAGCGCGCGAAGGTGGAGCAGGGCGGCAACCTGGCCCTGCCGGACAACCGCCAGATGAACTGGGAGGCCGTGGTCGAGGAAGCAGCGGTGCCGGACTTGTTCCACGTGCTGGTGCGGGGCCGCATCACCGGCACCGCGGCGAAGGACAGTGAAGATTTCGAGCAGGCCCTGATGCTCCTGCGCCCCAGTTGGTCGGATGCGGGCAAACGCGAACAAATCCGGGAGGATTGGGACAAACAGCGCGAGGCGGAGGCCCGGCGATGAAGGGGTGCGTCCAGTCCCGCGGCTTCACCCTGCTGGAGACTTTGCTGGCCTCGGCCCTGCTTGGGGCGCTCCTGCTGGCATTAAATTTCTTCGTGTTCTCGATGGCGGAGATCTGGGGGCAGGGGAGCGAGCGCCGGCTCTTCGAACAGCACGTGCGGGCGGTGACCCGCGAGGTGGAGGAACTGATCCGCACCGCTGCGCTCCCGCCAACGGCGGCCGATCCCGTATTGTTCACCCGCGAGATCCGGCTCGACAACGGCCGACGCGAGACCCCCCTTTGTTTCGAACTGCCGGAGGGCAGTCCCCGGCTGCCGTGGACCGCAGTCCCACTGCCTGACGTGGTTTGCTCGCTTGTGGTCCAGGCGCCGCAGGGGCTCGTTCTCTACTGGCAGTCCCGGCTCGAGGAAAAATTCGACGAGGCTGCGCCGCGGCCCTGGGTGATGACGCCTTTTGTGAAGGCCTTGACCTATGAATACCAGGAGCCCGATGCCGGCACCTGGCGCAACCATGCGACTTTGCAGCGCGACCGTGGCGGCCGCTGGCGGATGCCCACGCGCCTGCGGCTCAAGTTTGAACACGGCGCCATGCAGGCCGAAACCACCGTCACCCTGCCATCCGCTCCGGGGCCGCTACCGCATTTCTGAAGATGAAACCACGCTCCGCTGTCACTCTCCGGGCCGGGCACCGCGAACGCGGAGCTGTCATCGTGCTGGTGCTGGTCACCCTCCTGCTTGCGTCGTTTCTGCTCGCTGCGTTCATCCGCCGCACGGGGACGGAACTGCTGGCCGATGCGCGCGCCGCCGAGCGTCGCCAGCTGCGCGCCGAGGGCTATTCGGCCCTGGAGTCGGTGCTCGCCGTGCTGGCGGCGCAACGGGCCGCGGAGGGCGCGCTGCACAGTCCTGACGAACACTGGACGGAGGAACTTGCCGAGGCCGGTTACGCCCCCACCGGCGGCCGCGAGGTGACGGTCGCCTTCGAGGATGAGTCCGGAAAAATCTCCCTGCCCAAGGCCGATGCCATCAGCATCCAAACCAGCCTGGAGGCGGCCGGCGTCGCCGCGGTTGATGCCGAACGCATGGCCAACGCGCTGCTGGCCTGGATGCGCGAGGGCGACCGCAAGGAATCACCCGACCTCGACGCCCCCGACTATGCGGGCAGTGATCCCGCCTACCGGCCGGCGCGCCATGCCCTGCGGTCCTGGGGTGAGCTCGCGGCGGTTGAAATGGACCGGCATGTCTTCTTCGACGAAACCGGCGCGCCCACCGGTGTGCTGCGCGCCTTTCGGCAGGATTTTTCCCTGCATTCCTTCCAACGCACAAATCTCAACTCGGCATCGGCCGGTGTCGTGATCACCCTCGGGCTCGGCCAGGCGGAGGCCAATGCCCTGTCGGACTATCGCGCCCGGCCGCGGCGTGCTGACGAGCCGGGCTATTTCCGTTCGCTCAATGAGGCCGCCACGGTCATCGGTTCAGCCGCGGCCCCGGCCAGATTCAGCACGGAGATCGAGGCGCTGCGGATCAATGTCACGGTCCGGCAGGGGGCTGTTGCCTTCCGTCTTACTGCGGTGGTGGCCAAACCCGGCACAGTGGTCGCGACGAACCGGACCGTCGCAGCCGAGCCGCCGGGTGCCACGGCGGCCCAGCCGGCGGAGCGCAAAAGATTGGACTACCCCTTCGCAGTGTTGGAGATTCACGAGGACATCGAAGCGCCTGAAATTCCGGCACCCGCCACGTGAACAACCAAGCCCAATCCGCCCCGGCCGCTGCAGACCTTCCGGTCTGGCTACCGCCGGAGGCTTTTTTCGTGCGCCGCATCACCCTGGACCCGACGATGGACGCCGCTCTGCAGGTGGAACTTGCCCTGGAGGCGACGGCGCCTTTTGCGCTGGAGCAGCTTTATTACGGTTACCTGTCCGCGCCTGACGGCTTGACCGCACTGGTCTTTGCCACGCATCGCCGCATTTTTCCCGGAGAGGGCTGGCCGGAGGCTGCGGTGGTGCTGCCGGGCTTCGCCGCCCTGCTGGGCGAGCCACCGTCGGCCGCCCGCCTGCGCCTCTGGCAGACGGAAGGCAGTTTAGTTGCTGCGGCTTGGGACGGGAACAGCCCGCTGCCATGCATCGTGCTGACACAGCAAGCCGAGCCGGCCAACGAAGCCACGGCGCGCACGACACTGCTTGACGAACTCATCCGCCGCCTCGGCGGAAAGAAGCCGGAACTGGAGGAGTTTGGCGGGTCGGTGGATGCAGGGCCGACGCGGAAAGGGCCGGGACTTGAACTCCGACTGGACGGGCGCGCGGCGGGGCGCATCCTGGTTACGGTGCTCGACCCGGCAGCGCTGGAGACGATGGATGTGCGCGACAAGGGTGCCCTTTTGACACGCCGGCAGGACCGGCGGCGCAACCGTCTGCTCTGGGGGGCCTTGACCGCGGCGCTGGCCGGTCTCGCAGTGGCCGCAGTGCTTGAGGGGGTGCTGTTCGCCGGGGGGCTGACCCTTAAGCGCTGGCGTGATGAACAGGCGCGCGTGGCGGTGGAAGTGCACAAGATCGAGACGGCACAGACCCTCAGCACGCGCATCGAGGAAATGACGCAACGCCGGCTGCGGCCATTTGAAATGCTTGCGGTCCTCAACGAGGATCGGCCGGCATCCATCCAGTTTCTGCGCTGTGTCACCAGCGGGCTGAACACTTTGGAAATCGAAGGGCAGACCGGCAACGCGGCCAGTGTCGGGGATTTTGAGACCGCGCTCCGCAGTCTCGGGGTCCTCGCGAGTTTTGAGATCCGCGACGTGCGTCTGCGCGAGGGCACAACCACTTTTCAGCTCACGGCGGTCTTCAAGCCCGGGGCGTTGGCGGAAAAGGAGGACCGGTCATGAAGCGGTTTTTCCTTGGGCGCTCCGGGCGTGAGAAAACCCTGCTGCTGGCCTTTGCCGGCATCGCGGCCGTGGTCTGGCTGCTGGGCACGACGGGACGCATCCGGGCCCTGTGGCAGGAGAGCAATTCGCTTCTGGCCGAACAGGAGACACAGCGGACATGGCTGGCCAACCGGACGGTCATCGAGCAGCGCGCCGCCGGGGCGGTGCGCCAGCTCGATCCGGCGCAGACGCTCAATGGCACGCGGCTGGTCGGTGAGCTCAATACGCTCGCATTGCAGGCCGGGCTGTCGGCGGAGGTCTCAGGCCAGCGCACGGAGCGGACGGTGCAGTTTGCTTTTCACTCGGCGCAGGTGAGTTTCCGCCGCGTGGAGCTCGGAGCCCTGGTGCGGTTTTACGAATCCCTTTCGGCGCGTTCGCCCTACGTGGGTTTGGAGCAGATGACACTCACGGTGGACCGCGGCACCCCGGGCCAGCTCAACGCGAGCTTCCGGGTCGTCGCCGCCGAGCTCACGCCCTAAAGAAGTTGGCTCACTGCCGGCTCAGGGTGGTCCCCACGGTGGCCTCCGTCAGGTAACAGTTCTGTTACCGTCACCCGCTTTTCATGGTCGGATGCCTGCGAGAGGATGGGGCGGTAAAACTGCCGGTGGGTCTTCACTGGTCACCGGCGGCCCCATCGCTCTCTCCATGACCTTGCCCCCCCGTCAATCACCCTACGCCGAACGCTGGTTGCTCATCGCCCTGATCGGGCTGGCGCAGCTCCGCCAAGCCCGCGCGGAGGATGCCATCAGTTACAAATACCAGGATTACCGGGAGTCAGCCGGCCGGATCGCCGTGCAGGTGCACTCCGCCATGGTCGAGAAGGAGTTCGGCCCCGCGCTGCAACTGCGCCTGACCGGAGTGATTGACGCCATTGCCGGCGCCACGCCGACCGGGCAGCCGGCCCCGACGCCGGACGGACAGGTGCCGCTTTCCCACCTGGAGGAGAAGCGCAAGGCATGGTCCCTGGATTTCACCAGGCAGTTTACCGGTTTCAGGTTGACGGCCGGGGCGGCCAATAGCCGGGAAAGTGACTATGTTTCCAACGGCTGGTCCTTGAACGCGCAGGCGGAACTCAATGCGAAAAACACGACCGTCCTGCTGGGTGTGGCCGGAATGGATGACGAGATTAAGGTATTTTTTCAGCAACCGCCCGCGACCAAGCACACGGTGGAGGTGATCGCGGGAGTCAACCAGCTGCTCGATCCGCGCACCGCGGTCACCTTCAACCTCACCTGCAGCCGGTCCACCGGCTTTCTGAGCGATCCTTACAAACTGGTGCAAAAACGCGTGGAGGTATTCCCGGGCGTTTTCCTGCTGCGCACCTTCGGCGAGAACCGACCGGACTCGCGCACCAAGTGGATCGCACTGGCGGCGCTCAACCGGGCCTATTCGCAGGTAAACGGAGCCATTGACGTCAGCTACCGCTTCCATCGCGACGATCACGGTCTCTCCTCCCATACGGTGAACCTGGAATGGTATCAGAAGATTGGCGCAAAATTCATCCTGCGTCCGGGGCTCAGGTATTTCAGCCAGGAGGCGGCTGACTATTATTTGATCAGCCTGACCGGCACGCCGATCACACCGACCGCCCGGCCTTCGGGCAAGGCGCCCTATTACTCGGCGGATTACCGCCTGTCGGCTCTGCGGAGCCTCAATTACGGGCTCAAGGCGGTCTGGACGTTGAACGATGCCTGGCAGATAGATGCCGCCCTCGAGCGCTATGAGATGCACAGCCGCGACACCATCACGGCGGCCAGCGCATATCCGCGGGCCGACATCATCACGGCGGGCATCAGATTTGCCTTCTAATCCGACCATGACGGTAAACGTATCGAGTTCCATGGCTACTGTACCGACAATATCCGCCGCCCAGCAAAATGGCGCGGCGCTGCGGCAACTGGCATTTGCCGCCATGGGGACGAAATGCCGGATCCAATATGCGACCGCCGAAAACGCCCGGGCCGGGGCATTCGAACGCGAAGCCTTGGCCTGGGTGCAGGCATTTGAGGCAAAATATTCGCGCTTCCGGAACGACAGCCTGATCAGTCGAATCAATGCTGCGGCCGGCCGGCATTGGACCGAGATCGATGCGGACATGGAGGGGCTGCTCAAACTGTGTGACACGCTCCACCTGATCACCCGAGGCGTGCTTGATCCCACGTCGCTGCCCCTGCTCAGACTCTGGGACTACAAGGCGGTCAGCCCGGTGGTGCCCGCACCGGGGCAGATCGCCGCGGCAAGTCAGCTGGTCGGCTGGAGCAAGGTGCAGCGCACCCCGGGCAGGATTTTCCTACCCCATGCGGGCATGGCGCTCGATTTCGGCGGTTTCGGAAAAGAATACGCGGTCGATATCGTAGCCCAGATTGCGGTGAACCACGGGATCGACAATGTGCTGGTCGATTTCGGGCACGACCTGCGCGCCTTGGGCAGGCCGGCGCCGCAGCCCTGCTGGCATATCGGTCTGGAAGATCCCAGGATACCGGGCTCTTCCGCCGGCAGCCTTGGCATCACCGGCAAGGGGGTGGCCTCGTCGGGGGATTATCTGCGGTGCTTCACGATCAATGGCCGGCGTTATGGACACATCATTGACCCAAGGACCGGGTGGCCCGTCGCGAACGGTTGCACCCAGGTCACCGTCGTGGCAGACACGTGTTTGCACGCCGGAGTGCTCTCCACCACCGCCTTCATTTTAGGGATCAAGGAAGGGGTCGACTATATCCAGGGCTTTCCCGGGGCCGAGGGGCTGATCATCAGCACCCAAGCACGTGCGCAAACCCGGGGATTTTTCAAATATGAAGTTGCTGCGTAATCTTTTCTGCACGGCCACCGTGGCCCTGATCTGCCTGACTTTGGCCCGGGCGGAATTGCAGGTGGGCGATCCGCTGCCTGTCTTGGCCGGGTTGGCGACGGCGGGCGTCGACGTGCCGGCGACTTCGGGTCAGGTGGTGCTGCTGGATTTCTGGGCCTCGTGGTGCGCGCCCTGCAAGGCGGCTTTCCCGGTGCTGGCCGGGTTGCATCGCGATTTTCAGGGTCAGGGGCTGCTGATCCTTGCCGTGAGCGTCGATGAGAAGCCGGCGGCCTACACGGGATTTGTCAACCGGCTCGCGCCGCCGTTCGTCACCCTGCACGACTGGCAGCAAA
Source organism: uncultured Opitutaceae bacterium (assembly GCA_903952145.1). Taxonomy (GTDB): domain Bacteria; phylum Verrucomicrobiota; class Verrucomicrobiia; order Opitutales; family Opitutaceae; genus UBA2377. Next base: position 18,683 of record CAJBES010000129.1, read on the forward strand.
ACCTGGTGCGGGCCGTGAAGGTCCCAGCCATGCCGACGTCCTATCTTTTTGGGCGCGATGGCCGGCTGCGCCACATCCACAAGGGATTCCATGGCCGGGCCACCGCGGATGAACTGCGCCGGCAGATAGAAGCACTCCTCAAGGAAAACCCAGGAATATGATGAAACCAACCTCCTTCCGTCTGCCCTGCCTGTTGTCCGGCGTCCTTGTCATGCTGGTGCTGGCGGGTTGTGCCACGGTGACGGTGCAACCGTGGGAACGGGCCGCCCTGAGCGAATACTCCATGCGATCCGACCGCGACCCACTGGCCACGGCTATGGGTGAGCACACGTTCTTTTCGCGTGAATCAACCGGCGGTGGCCGTGGGGTGGGGGGCAGTGGTTGCGGCTGCAATTGATTATCCGTGTTGCATCCCGCACCGGATGCCTGGATGAAAGCTGCACCCCGGCCAGTCACGGTCCCATCGCCCCAAGCGAAATGCGCATACTGATCATAGAGGATGAACCTGAACTCGCCCGGCATGTCAGCCGGGCCCTGACCCGGCACGGACATCTGGTCGAGGTCAGGCATGACGGCAATGCCGGCCTGCAGGCGGGACTGACCGGCACGCCCGACCTTATTGTGCTCGACCTTAATCTGCCGGGTCTCAACGGCCTCGCGGTTCTTGCCCAGCTCCGCCAGGCCAACAGCCCCGCCCGCGTCATCATCCTGACGGCTCGCGGTGAGGTGGAGCATCGTGTTCGCGGGCTGAAGGCCGGCGCGGATGATTATCTCGCGAAGCCCTTTTCGCTGGAGGAATTGATCGCGCGGATCGAGGCCATGGGCCGGCGTGGCACTGCTCCGACCGGCTCCGACCTCCTGCAGATTGCGGATCTGGTCGTGGATTTACCCCACCGCCGCGTGACTCGGGCCGGCCGGAGCATCACGCTCTCGCCCCGGGAATTTGATGTGCTGCAGGTGCTGTTGCAGGAACCGGGCCGGATATTCTCCCGGACCGAACTATGCGAACGGGTCTGGCAGCGGCAGCACACCTACGATACCCGCACGGTGGAGATTTTCATCGCCCGTTTGCGCAAGAAACTGGATCACGATTTTCCCCATGCCCTCATCCACACCGTGCGCGGGGAGGGCTATTCGATCCGCGCCCCTGCCTAGTCTGATTCTCAAAATGAAGCCTTGTTCCATCCCCGGCCTGATCGCCTGCACCGTCCTGCTTGGGGCGGTGGCGTATGCCCAGTCAGCCATCGAGGGCCGGGTCGAGCTGCCCCGGGCGCGTGCGACCACCGTGATCAACAAGCGCTATGAGATCGTGACCAAGGGCGGAACGCTCAGCACCAATCCACCTCTGGCTGTTGTCTATCTCGAGGGCGACTTTCCCCGGCCGACGGCTCCGGCCATGGTCCAGATGGCGCAAAAGGACCTGATGTTTGTCCCCACGCTCCTGCCCGTGCAGGTGGGCACGCGCGTGGAGTTTCCCAACCTCGACGACACCTATCACAACATCTTTTCCTATTCGGCCGCGAAGCGCTTTGACCTTGGGCGCTACCGGGCGGATGAGCGGCCGATCCCATCACAAGTTTTCGAAACGCCGGGACTGGTGACCGTCCGGTGCGACATTCACGATCACATGCGGGCGCTGATCCTGGTGCTGGCCACGCCCCATTTTGCCGTCACGAGCGAGGAGGGTCGCTACCGTCTCGCTGCCATCCCGCCGGGCCGGTATGTCCTGAAGGCATGGGTGGACAGCCGGACCGTTCGCAGCCAGCCGGTGGAAGTTGTTGGGAACGCCACCCTGCGCGTCGATTTCCCGTGAATCTTCCGGCAGAAGCCAGGCAGTTCCGGCCGGCGGGGTTCCGCACGCGGCTGGTGGTGGCCATGATGCTGCTGGTCTCAGTGGTCACGGCACTGGTCCTGTATTACGCGCAACGAAACCTCGCACAGTCGGCGGAAAAGGAATTGGAGCGCGATTTTCGCGAGGAGTTGCTGGCCCAGCAGCAGGTGCAGATGACGCGTCAGGCGGCGTTGCTTGAGCGGTGCCGGGCACTGGTGCGAAAGCCCCGGATCCACGCCGCCTTGGAAGATGGCGCCTTGGATCTGCTATACCCGAGTGCCCGGGAGGAACTGCGCGACATCATGGAATCACGCGCCGGTCAGACAGCACCCGCTTCCTATGTCTTGCATGCGGAGTTCTACCGCTTTCTGGACCGCAATGGTGCCTTGATTGCTCCGGGTCTGTCGCCGGATGCCGGGGCACTGCCGCCCGCGATGGAGGCTGCGCTCGCATTGCCGGATGCACCCACGCGGCCGCAATATGGATGCCTGGCTGTTGCCCGTGATGACGGGTCGGAGGCTTCGCTGATGGAGATTGTTGCCATGCCGATTTTTTCGTTGGAGACGGGCGAAAGGATCGCGGCCCTTGTCCTCGGTTTCCAACCCATGCCACTGGGCGAGACGCGGGTCGGCTCCGGAGTCTGGCACGGCCTCTGGTTGGACGGGCGGCTGCACCTCCCGCAACTCGCGCCCGCCACCCGGACCGCCCTGAGCCGCGCTTTCAGCGAGACCCTGGTGCGCTCAAGCCGGGCCGAGAGCAGTTTCCGCAGCACCATCGAGGGGCGGCCACACCTCATGTTCTGCAAGCGCCTGAACCCGGATTCACTCTATCCGGCCGTCTTTGAAGTGGGTGTTAATTCGCTCACGGATTTGCATGCACGTCAACGCCAGCTCCGTTGGCGGGTTCTGCTTGCTGGTGTGGGTCTGTTGCTCGGCGGACTGGCCGCCAGCCACCTGCTCTCGGGTCGGTTGTCGGCCCCGGTGGTGCAGCTGGCGGAGCATTCAGCGGTGGAACGTGCCGGTCGGGTTCGGGCTGAGGCCACCCTGGAGGCCACCAGCGAGGAATTGCAGCGCGCGGCCCGCTTTTCCGCCGATGCGTCCCATCAACTGAAGACCCCGGTGGCCGTGCTGCGGGCGGGGCTGGAGGAGCTGCAGGCTCACGGCAATCTGTCCCCTGAGGACCACCATGAGATCGCCGCGCTGGTCAACCAGACCTACCGTCTTTCCGGCGTGATCGACGACCTGTTGCTGCTTTCGCGGATGGACGCAGGCCGGTTGTATTTGAAATTCGGACCAGTGGACCTGGGGCGCTTGATTGAGGCAGCCTTGGATGATCTCGGCGCCCAACCCGATGCGGCTGAACTTTCCATCGCGGCGGATCTTCCCGCCAGCCTGCACATTTCCGGCGACCGGCAATATGTGGGTCTGATCCTGCAGAATCTGGTGGATAACGCCCGTAAGTATAATGCGCCGGCCGGTCGCATCCGGCTGGCAGCCCGGTTGGACGGCGGCAAGGTCATTCTCACCGTGGGCAACACCGGCCACACCATCCCGCCGTCGGCGCAGGCGCATGTGTTCGAGCGTTTTCACCGCGGCGCCATGGGGGAAAATATCCCCGGTTATGGTCTGGGTTTGAATTTGGCGCGTGAACTCGCGCGCCTGCACCAGGGGGACTTGCGACTGGTGAGTTCGGCCGGGGGGTGGACAGAGTTTGAATTGACTTTCCCCTCCGCCCCGGCGGACGGAGCCGAGGTGTCGGCATGAAACTGCGCCACCTCTGGATTTTGATCCTTCTGGTGGCGACGGCGCCCGCAGCCGAGGATTTTTTTGACCGCCTGCGCGAGACTCTTTCCGTCAGTTCAGCCGATGGGCAGATCGGTGCCCGCCTGAGCGGGACCCTGGATGTGGAGAGCTATCATTTCCAGTTTCCGGCCCCCGGGCTGATCTACACGCCGGACACAACCCTGATCAACCCACGGTTGGCCGTGTTCTGCGATACCCAGCTGGGCCGGCAGTTCTATCTGTTCGCTCAAGTCCGGGTGGACCGGGGTTTCGATTCCAGCGATGAAAATGTGCGGACGAGGCTGGACGAGTATGCCCTCCGCTACGCGCCCGGTTCCGCCGGCCGGCTCAATCTGCAGATTGGCAAGTTTGCCACCGTGGTCGGCAACTGGGTGCAGCGTCATGGTTCCTGGGAAAATCCCTTCATCACCGCGCCGCTCCCCTATGAAAATCTGACCGGCATTTGGGAGTCGGTGGCAGTCCGATCAAGCGGCGTGTTGCTGGCGTGGGCTCATCTGCTGCTGGTCCCTCCGAATGCCAAGGCGGAGTATGCGGACAAACACTTGAGATCACCAATGATTTGGGGACCGAGTTATGCCAGCGGCCTGGCGATTTTTGGTGAGTTCGGCCGGCTGACCTACGCTGCCGAGATGAAGAATGCAGCCCTGGCCTCACAGCCGGAATCATGGAACTTTGATCACGGTCTCCGGGAGCACCCGACTGTGAGTGCCCGCCTTGCTTATCGCCCGAACCTCATGTGGAATTTCGGGCTGTCGGCGAGCACGGGCCCGTATCTCCGCCCGGCGGCCTTGCCCACGATTCCCGCGGGATTTGGCCTGGGCGACTACCGTGAGGTTGTCATTGGGCAGGATGTCAGCTTCGCCTGGCACTACTGGCAGGTTTGGCTCGAAGCCTACCGCGCCCGCTTTGAAAATCCGCGGATCGGTCATGCGGATACCTTCGCCGGTTACGCGGAGGTGAAGTATAAATTCACACCGCAATTTTCCGGCGCCATCCGGTGGAACCGGCAGACCTATGGTGATATCAACCATGCCGGTGGCCGCCGGCCTTGGGGCCGTGACACCTGGCGGTTGGACGTAGCCCCCAGCTATCGCCTCACGCCGCAGCTACAGCTCAAGCTGCAATACAGTTATCAGGAAGAACCGGATGCCGCCCAACCCACGCGGCAGACCTTCGCCACGCAGGCCACGCTGCGTTTCTGAACCGTCAGGGACAGGTAACAGTATTGTTACGGTCGGCGGCTTTCTCCGGCCGAGGATCAGGAAATGATGGCGTCTGCGATCAAGCCCGCAGTTTCCGTAAATTCCTATTCATCCCTCGTCATGAAAATCCCCCTGTATCTGCAACGCCGGTTGTTCTGGCTGAACCTGCCCTCCACCATCCTCATTGCGCTGCTCCAGCGCACGCCCGTGCTGAGGGTCCTCGCGGTGGCGGATGAAATGGTGATCGTCTCACCGCTGGGCACCATGCTCAGGTCGGCATTTGTCGGTGCCACGTCCCTCGGGGTCATGCACACCTTGGCCGGGGCCACAGAGCTGGCCACATCCCAGACCAGTCCCGCGAGCGCGACGGTGGGCACGCCCGTCACATTCGCCTTCAGCATCACGGGCACCCTGTCCCCGCCGGAGTCATGGACGGCTAATGGCAGTGTGCCTCCCGGATTGTCCTTCAGTGGGAGTAACACCGACACCCTCATACTGAGTGGCACGCCGACGACGGCGGGCAGTTACGTCGTGACAGTCCAGGCGCACAACGATGCGCCGGCACTTTCAACCTCCATCTACTCCTACACCATCAGTGTGACCGCCGGCGCGAGCACAGCCCCTGCCATCACGACACAGCCTGCCAGCCAGTCAGTGTCGGTAGGAGCGAACGTAACCTTCACTGCAGTGGCGAGTGGCAGCCCGGCGCCCACCTATCAGTGGCGGCAGAATGGAAGTAATATCGCCGGGGCGACCAACGCCTCCCTCAGTCTGAACAATGTGCAGAGCGGGGATGCCGGCAGCTACACCGTGGTCGTGACGAACAACGCTGGCAGTGACACGTCTCACGTGGCCACGCTGACGGTAGCAGTCGCACCCGCGGTGCCGGTCTTCACCACGCAGCCGGTTGGCCAGACCGCGGCCCTGGGCACCAGTGTAACCTTTACGGCGGTAGCGAGCAGCAGCCCGGCCCCGACCTACCAGTGGCAGAAGAGCGGTGCGGCCATCACGGGCGCGACCGGCGCCAGCCACACCGTGAACAATGTGCAACCGGCCGATGCCGGGCTTTACACTGTGATCGCCACCACGCCAACCGGGACGACAACCTCGGCCCCCGCGATCCTTGCGCCGGTGACCACGCAAAAGGTCGTGGGCGCGGCGAATGAATTGGGTGCCAACATCCGCCACCCCAACGGTCGCTTCTACGACCAGTTGCTGTTGACCGGCAACGCGGCCACGTTCACGGCCGACGCCGGCCAGGTCACGCGCATCTCCTACCTCGATCTGAACGACGACATCGTGCAGGTGGAGTTCTCCGGCGCGGGTTCGGTCACGCTGGTGCTGGACACGCCGAGCGGTCCCGCCGCGCCGGTCAGTTACAACCAGGCGGTCAACTACATGAAGGGACACGGCTCGGTCTATCTCGCTGACACCGACAGCAGCTCCTACATCTCAGCCTTCACTGTGGGCCGGATGACCGCCTTTGACCCGACCGGCGGCTACGATATCTCCAAAGCGGTCAGTGCCACCAACCTGCCGGCCAACAATGGCAATCCCCTCTTTCAGCCCGCGACGGCCTACGACGGCGTGGCCGACCTCGGGCTGCTGGCCATCACGAGCGCCAGCAACACCTTTGGTGGAGCGCTCACCGCGAACACCAGCTATTGGCAGGACCGGGGCTACACGGGCATCTACGCGCCCGGGGTGCTCTTTGCCGACGGCCGGGTGTATCTGCACGATCTCACCGCGTTCGGCACCGCCACCCCAGAGATCCAAGTCGGCAGCGCGAGCAATGTGCGCGTGACCGGCGGCAATCTCCGGCAGGACAACAACCGGGCGGTGCAGGTGAGCGGCTTCACTTCAATCTTCTTTGCCGCAGGCACCGACTCACATGGGAAACTACTGCCGGCCCAGCCCAATCAGGCGAGACTCGAGGAGAACGGCGTCGACGTCACCGCCCAGCGTGTGACCGGCGGGACACCCTGAACTGACCGGAACAAGGCTGACGGTGTCGGGACTGCGGGTAGACTATTCGTTACATCACACCAGCCTGCGTGGCCATCACCATGGAAGGCACAGTTCCGGCACGACGGACAAAATGGGCAGCATCGCGTCAAGTGTGTGGTTACTGTTACCGGTCACGCGGTTGGCTTGATTCCCTGGTATCAGCTCATGAAGTGGCTGATCCAATGACTGCAAACCTCCTCAGAACAGGAACAAGATAGGATACTGGCTGTGGTCGCAGTCAGGTGGCCATGGTCCCTTGGAGCGTGCCGCTGCATCCGCTGTGGATCGTCGCCCCGACCCTCGTGTTCGCCGCGGTGGCCACCGTGATCTGGCTGACCCACCGCCGAGCAGACTGACCGGCCATAGCCACCCAATTTGCGACCCACGTTCCTGGCGCACGGCAGGGGTGGCATTCGCTCCCCCGTTACAGAAATGGCGGGAGTTAATCTGCTGCTGTCATGGTTTCTGCCCTCGCAGGAAGGTCGCATAGCGGTCGATCACCGCCTCCGGCACCACCAGCCGCCACTTGTCATTATCCGACCGCAACGAAAAAACCACTGTCCTGGCCTTACCTTCGGCATCCATCAACCGTGCCACCAGTTTGGTCCCGGTTGGCCCGGAAACCTGACGTAGGATTCTGGCTGCGCCCTCGGGCACGTCGCGAACTGTCATGAACGCGGCAAATTTCTCCGGCGTGGAAAATTGCGCCCGCAGCTCGGGAGGCAGGCTGGCGAGCAGGCCTGCCGCCCTGGCCTGCGCCCCGGCGTCGAGCGCCAGTGCCTCGGCCAACATGTCGGTATCACCTCCGGCAGCTGCCCAAAGCGCGGTCTCAAACACCGCAGCGGGTGTGGATCGTCCCACATTCCGCCAGTCCGCGGCATTGACCGGGCCATCCAGCAGCGAAGGAGGAGGATTGGTGCCTGGCACTGCTTTGTCCGTCACCGGTCCGCGTCCGGCGGCCGCCACCCGGTGCTTGATCGCCTCTAGTTCACCCCGCAATTGGACGATGATGGCCAGATCCGCCTGTATTTGTGCCAAATCTGCCGGCACCACTTCTGGCGCGGCCGGCCGCAGATGATTCGGGGCGGCCCTTTCCTTCCCGTGATGAGCTGCCCGCAGCCCGTCGGCTTCATGTCGCAGCGCCACGAAGGATTGGTGCTGCCAGGACAGACCGGCCGCAATCACCACCGTGAGCAGCGCCAGGATCAACCACGTCATCTTCATGGTGCAAATAGTTAGAACCATGCAGGAGGCGCCACGGCCTTACCCCCGATCCTGAAAGCCACCAATGTCTGCACCTGGCCCGTGCTGACTTTCCTGCCGTCCTTTTCACCGGGAGTGAAACGCCACTTTTTGACCGCATCGATGGAGGCCGCTTCAAACTCCTTCCGGGAAGACGATATCACCCGGACATCTTCCACGCCACCGTCTTCATTCACGGCAAATTCCACTATGACTTGACCTTCAATCCCGCTTTGGCGCATGGCGTCCGGGTATTCTGGCTGGGCTTGAAACGACGCTTTCGGCTTCCGCTCCACTTGGTCAATGGACAGCACCGGCCCTGCAATGCGCCGGGGCACGGCTCCGCCCTTGGCCTGCAGTTCCGCCTGCATCCGGTCGGCCTCGATCTCCAGTCGGGCCAGTTCCGCATCTTTCCGCACCGTGGCGTCTGTCGTCGCCGGATGGGCACTCGCACCCGGTCTGGCGGGACCCGGCGCAGCGGGGATTGGAACCGTTTGATGCAAGTCGGCGAGTTCCTTCCGCAACGTCACTCCTTCCCTTTCCTGCCAGGCGTAGCCACCCACCCCGGCTGCAATTATGCCTGCCGCAAGTCCGATCTGTAGTTTTGTCATGCTCATTAAAGCCGCAATGACTGCGCCTCCCCCAAGGGCAGTCGCTCCACTCAGTGCCGTGCTGGTAATTGTCGCCGCCATGCCGGCGGGCGCAGCCGTCACTGCGTGCGTGGTCAAGGCCGCCGCCAGGGCAGCAGACGAGGAAGTGATGCCACGCCGCGCCAGCAATGCCTTGAGTTTCTCCAAGGCGCGGTCCGTGCGCATTCTGGCAGCGTTATCCGTCATGGCCGTCCGCGCGCCCACCTCGGCATAGTCGCGTCCTTCCAGAAGTCGCAGAATGATCACCTCCCGGTCGCGTTCATCCAACTCGCCCAAGGCTTCGTCCAATACGGGACGGACCTGTTCCCAGTCGGACTGCGTTGCAGCCTCTATCGGATGTAATGCCTGCATGATCTGGGCCTCCTGCTCGCGGTTGCGCCGTCTGGCCTCGGTTCGCACCAGCTTGGCGGCGGCATATCTGGTGCTGGTATGCAGCCAACCGGCCAGCGTGCGATGGTGGGCGAGCGCCCCGGCCTTTCGGGCCAGGTCGGTGAAAACCAACTGCGTCACATCCTGCGCCAAATGGGCATCCCCATTCACCTGTCGCAAGGCGGTCGCATAGATGAAATTCAGGTGTCGTCGCACCAACTCGGCAAAATCCTCCTCGGAACGCCTCGTCGCGTAGTTCTGCAACAACGTGTGGTCATCTTCCGTCATGGCTGATTACGCATTAGCACCCGCCGGGACAAAAATCGCACAAAAAATCATGCAGCCAAAGCCCTGCTGGGGGAAGGCCGTTTGCAACTTCCGGGCTGACCCAATTCTACTTTTGCTCCCACCCGCCAAAGAGATCCTCCCAACAGTGGGCCACCGCCGCCTGCTCCTCCGCCGGGATGCTTGCGCTGAAGGGCAGGGTTTCTATTGCGGCCATGTCCGCGATGAAGGCCGCCACCGCGTTAAGTGACGCCGCCATCACCTGCACATCCACTCGGCTCAGGTCGTCGTCCGGCCGGTGGTGGAAAAACCGCCCAGCCGCGCAATTTTGGCGCATCAGCGTCAGCGCCGGCACGCCGGCAGCGACAAACGGAAAATGATCGGCATAGGGGAGCACCCCCATTTCGCGCCGGCAATACTGGCCGTGTCGCGCAAAATACGCCGGGAGCAGCGCGTCAAGTTCGCGCGGCCCGCTGCCCGAGAGTGTGTTCCATCCGAGGAGCGAACCGAAGCTGTCGAAATTGAACATGTAGCGCCCGTCACGCACAAGTTCGGCCCGGTGCCGGCGCACATAGGCCCCGCTGCCGACCGACAGCTGCTCCTCCGCGCCAAATGAAATCAGCCGGATCGTCCGCCGGCGCGGGAGTGGCGCCAGCACCCGCACCAGTTCGATCAACCCTACCGTGGCCGAGCCGTTGTCGTCCGCGCCCACGGAATCCGCCTGCGTATCGTGGTGCCCGCCGAGAAAAAGCACGCCCGCCGCGGGGTCCGCGCCGGGCAGCTCGGCGATGATGTTGGCCGACTCCGCCACCTGCGGGCCGCCCACCACGCGAAACCGCGCCCGTGTCGCTCCGCGCTCCCGCCAGCGCCACGCGTCGAGATAGGCCACGTTGAGTGCCGTCACCACGCCGCAAGCCGCCGCGTAGGCGGGGAAAATCGCATCCGCCAACGGCGAGGCGCCCGGATAACGCACGTCCACCATCAGCACGCCCGCCGGCTGCGCCGCGATCAGCCGCCCGTAGTGCTCCCGCGACTCGATGTGGCAGCCAAGGTGCAGCACGATCTTCCCGCGCAGTTCCGCCCTGAGATCGGGATGCTGATAGCCCGTCGCAGCCTCGAAGAACACCAGCGGCGCCTCCACCCACGCACCGTCCGTCCCGGGGGCGTTGGCCAAGAGCGAGCAGCCGGCATCGTGCCACGCGCCGTCAAAATGCACCTGCAGTTGCTGTTCGCGCACATCGCGGTGCTGCACCGGAAAGGGCTCACGGCTCACGTTCGCACCCGCCGCAGCAAACTCTCGCGCCACGTAGTCAGCCGCTGCGGCCTCGCCCGGCGAGCCCGCCAGTCGCACGCCGATGGATTCTGTCAGAAACTGCAAATGCCGGCGCAATGCGCCGGGATCGATGGGTTGCATTTGCCCGCCAGCGAAACCTCGCCCAACCCTGGCGGCAAACCCGGAATGCCCCCCGGCCGCTCTGCGTGAAGCCGGGCTTCGCGCCAAGGCGCCGCCTTTGCCCCGCTCTTCGCCGGAGAATACTTGTTGGAAACCCGATTTTCCAATTTGCTGGACTCGGTGTCGCCTGTCACTCCCTCGCCGCCGCATCACCGCCAACCCTCAACTCCCCGCTCTCCATGTCACTCACCCATCGCCCCCTCGGCCGCACCGGCTGCAAAGTTTCCCCGCTCTGCCTCGGCACGATGAATTTCGGTCCGCAAACCCCCGAGCCCGACGCCTACGCCATCATGGACCGGGCGCTCGCCCATGGCATCAATTTCTGGGACACCGCCGACGTCTACGGCCAGCAACGCGGCCTGGGCGTGACCGAATCCATTCTCGGCCGTTATTTTGCCCAAGGCGGCGGGCGGCGTGAGCAGGTGGTCCTGGCCACCAAAGTTTACGGCTTCATGGACCCCGAGGGCAAACCCGACCCCAATCTCGCCCGCGGCCTTTCCGCGCGCAAGATCATCGCCGGTTGCGAGGCCTCCCTGCGCCGGTTGCAGACCAGCTACCTCGATCTCTACCAGATGCACCATGTTGACCGGGATTGTCCGGTCGATGAATTGCTCTCGGCCTTTGCTACGCTCATCCGGCAGGGCAAAATCATCTATGTCGGTTCGTCCAATTTCGCGGGCTGGGACATTGCCACCTTCAATTCCGCGGCCCGGCACCAGCACCAACTGGGCCTCGTGAGCGAGCAGAGTGTTTACAACCTGAGCAACCGCACGATCGAATTGGAGGTCATTCCGGCCTGCCGCCATTACGGCCTGGGTCTCATCCCCTGGTCGCCGCTCGGCGGCGGACTTCTCGGTGGCGTCCTGCAGAAAGCCGCCACCGGCCGGCGCTCGAGCGAAGCCGTTAAAAAACGCGTGGAGGAGAAGCGGCCGCAGCTCGAGGCCTTCGAGGCACTCGCCCAGGGGCTGGGCGAATCCCCCGCCAATGTCGCCCTCGCCTGGCTCCTGCACAATCCCGTGGTCACGGCTCCCATCATCGGGCCGCGCACCCTTGACCAACTCAACGACTCCATCCGCGCCACGGAAATCAAGCTGACGCCCGAAACGCTGAAGCGGCTCGACACCCTCTTCCCCGGCCCCGGCGGCGAGGCGCCCAACGCCTACGCATGGTGAGCGGGCCGGCACACAGCTTTACCCGCGCCGCCGCCCGGGCGGGCTAACGCCCGTTGCGCTACTCTAGTCTTAATGAAAGTCCTGCCGGGCTCACCATTATTGATAAATTCGATCAGAGCACGCCTATTGAGTGGCCGAGCTGACCACTCCCTGACCCGGGCGACCCCGGCATGGCAGCCCTCTTCGGACCCCAGATACGCATGTTTC
>CAJBES010000130.1 GCA_903952145.1 uncultured Opitutaceae bacterium
GCGCCTGCTCGGCCTGGATTTCCTCGCGATGCGCTTGCTGCCAGGCGTAAATCGACCGCACCGGTGGATGCGGCCGGGCGATATTGCCCGACGCCAGAATGCGGTTGTCCCACTCCACCGCCGGCCGCACGGCCCCGCCGGTCAGTTGTTCGACCTGGCCGTAAAAGCGGTTGTTGACCAGTTCGATGCCGGTGCAATCCGCCGAAGCCAGATAGATGGCGGCCGGATAGGGCTCCAGCATCACGAAAACGTTGCCTTGGATGATGTGGTCAAAGCTCGCCGCCTTCGCCAGCACCGCCGGGCCGCGGCCGACCACGAAGCGATTGTAGAGAATCAGCCAGCTTTCGTTCATGCCGCCCATCCAGATGCCGCATTTCGGCGAGGAAATGTCGCAATTGTAGATGACGTTGCGTGGCCCGTTCGGGCCGTGGCCGGTGTCCTCCGGACCCGATGCCCACATGCCGCTGCCGTAGGAACCACTGTCCTGCGACGATTCGACCACGAGGCCTTCGTAAAGATTCTCGTTGGTCCAGCCGGCATGCCACTGCGCGTCGCTGCTGTGAAAGACGCTGTTGCGAATCACGCAACCTGAGGTGGACCATTGCACCACCGGCCCATGCCGCATGTCGTAGGTTGTCACGTGTTCCATCAGGCAGTCGTACGAGTGCTCCCAACCGAGGTAGGCCGAGCCGCCTTCGTTGCACCAGGCTCGATCGAAAACGCTGTCGCGCACCTCGCAACGCTTGGAAAGCGGCATGTAAAGCGCCTTGTCACCGGTGCGCACGACTTCGAGCCCGCGCACCCAGGACTCCCAGTTGTATTCGAAAACCACACTGTGCACCCGCGCCTCAACGGCCTGCTCCAGCGACAGGTCTTCCACCCCGCAATGGAGTTGCGGATGCAGCTTCTGCACGTAGGACCCGTCGCTCGTCGGGAAATCGAGCCGCAACGCCTCGGGCAGCGTGATCCGGTTTCCGTCAACCGCCAGGACGTCATACATGTTCACACGGTAGCCCCCGCCAACGTGTTCATCGCGATGGATCCGTTTCCACTCCGCCGTTGCGGGCCCCTCCAGCGTGACCCGATCGCCCGCCTTGAGTCCGTGTCCCGGCGTCAGGTCGAGACTCATATCGCCGCGGGCGCCATCATGCGTCAGGGAGATCTTTTCCGGCTCCGGCCCTTTGCCGCGAAACACGATTATGCCCAATGTGCTGTAAGCCCGCGGCTCCGCAATGGTCTCGTCCGTCAACACCACCGGCTGCGATGTCGTCCGCTTCGTCCCATCGCGATAGGATACCGTAACGTGCAGCGTGGTTTTGCCCGGTCCCGCTGCGGCCAACAGCTCGGCGCCGGTGTAGCGGAAAAGGATCTGCGTCTCCCACAATCCCGGCCGCTTGATCCGGTTGATCACTTTGTCGCCTGCCTGCACCTCGATCCCGGTCAGCCCCAGTGGATCGACCCACAGATAATAATAACCCTTGGCACTGATCGGCTTGGCCGGGTCGATGCCCTGCAACTCGGGCGCCCGGCCTCGTGTGGAGAAACGCGAGATTAACTGCGTCGTCTGCATCCCGGCGCCCCGCAGGACCACATTGTCGCCGGTCACGAAGACCGGCCGGTCGAGGTAGTAGCGCCCGGCGGGAATGAATAACACCCCGCCACCCCGCGCCTGCAGTGCATCAATCGCCTTTTGCAGGGCGGCCGAGTCGTCCCGGTCGTCTCCGGCCATCATGCCGTAATCCGTCGCCTTCAGTGTGTTCTCCAGATGCGGGATACCATTGGGCAAGCCCACGTGCGTCCAATTCGGATAGGCGATGCCGTCGGGCCCGAGCACGTCGGCCGCGGTCAGTTTTTCCGGCTGGTTCGCCCGGATTTTATACGTACCTTTGTACGGCGGCGCATCGTGATCGTGCTTGATCGGGCCGAAATCGATCTTGCTGAGATAACCGCGCAGATCCCAATCCGCCGGCCGCAGCTCATACGCCGATTTTTGACCGACCAGCTTGTCCGATTGATCATAGATCCGGATCAGGGTAAAACTCGGCGGCATATCCAGCGGCACATCCACCTGAGGCACGCTGTTGCGCTGCGCATAGGTCAGCACCCCGTCGCAAGGCGTCGCCGTGAAATCAAAGCTCAGCACTTGTCGGGCACCCACCGCGGCGTAAATGCACAACTCCTTTTTCACCACTTGACCGTTGATCAGGATGTCGAAAACACGCTGGCGTGGCAAAGTCAGATCCATCTCCGTGTATGCGAGGTGCACCCGGTAGGACTCGTCCTTCAACCCTGTCACCCGCAAACCCAGCTCACCACTCCACGCGCTCTGGTAAACCGCCTGTTCCTCGGCCGACACGCCCTCTACCTCCATATGGTAACGGCGGAAATAGCTGGGGTTGCCCGTCATCGTGATTGTGACTGGATCGCTCCAGTTTTTCTGCGGCGGCACCACGTGCTCGCTCTGCGCTTGGACCGCGGTGGCGGCCACGACACTCAGCACCAGAAACCGGACGGAGTTTCGCCATGTAGACATTCGGCATCAGACTACTTTCCCGCATTTGCGTCAAAAGAAAGTGGCGGAATATTTGCCCGTTCACCCCGACCGCGACCGTCTGCATGCAGGCCTCGGCCAACATCCTCTCCAACTCTGCCTCGTCGCTCTCCCGCCTGCCACTGGGCCGGCTTCGCACCAGCCCGTGTCACCATGGTTGCGGGACACCCGCCACCGTCAGGTGGGACTGCCCCTACTGAGTACGGCCTGCCCGCCCACAAAAGTCGGGCAGGCGCACCTGGCTGGACAACGCCGCTGGCTGCACATCGAGCCGCTGCCCGGTTACGCGCCGGACCTCAACCCGGTGGAACCACTCTGGGCAACGTCAAGGGCCGAGAACTGGCCAACCTGTACGCCGCCCACCTCGGCGAGGTGGCCAAGGCGGCCCGCCGCGGTCTGGCCCGTGTAACCCGCCACCCGACGCTGGCCCAGTCCTTCCTCGCCCACGCCGGGCTTTCTCTGTGACCCTAGGTCACTGAATTATACGAGACTCAAGTAAGGAGAGGCCGTCACCAATTATGCGCGCAAGGAAAGAAAAGGCGATTTTTGTCTCAGCATCTAACGGCTGATGGCTACATCCCCCGACCTATATGCTGGAGGCGGTCCCTGCATTGTGGCGGGGTCGCTTCTGTATTTTCAACGGTCGATATTTCCCAGGCACCGCCAGATCAACAAACAGCTGACAATTCGCAATTTATGCGCAGTTTAATGGTTCGAGATTTTCGGCGAATCCGTTGGGGTCAGTGCCCATGCGCGCCCGGCGGATTCTCCCCTGAAGCATCCACCTTTTCGAGCGCCGCTGTTTTGTAAATTTCAGATGTTTCGCTCCCCCTAACCTTCTCCGCCCGATCCAGTTTCCTATCAGCTAACCACAGCCCAAGGTTGCGACACATCGATGCGACCTTGGGCACTAGCAAGTGATACCCCGGTGGGGTAAACACCAAACAGTGCCATGCTGAAAAAACGAAAGTATCCCCAACCATGAGTAGTCAACTGACACGCACCCGCTGGGTCATCTGCGGTCTGCTCTTCTTTGCCACGACGGTCAACTATCTTGACCGTCAGGTTTTGAGCATCCTCGCGCCGCAACTGACAAAAATATTCGACTGGGATGAACTGGATTATGGTTATATCGTGTTTGCCTTCCAATTGTCCTATGCGGTGGCATTTTTGTGGGCTGGTCGGTTGATCGACTGGCTCGGAACCCGCGTCGGATATGCCTGGTTTGTCGGGCTTTGGGGCATCGCCTCCGCGGCCCATGCACTGGCCTCCGGCTTCATCGGCTTCGTTGTCGCGCGGACGGCGCTCGGCTTGACCGAGGCGGGAAATTTCCCGGCGGCCATCAAGACGGTATCCGAGTGGTTCCCCAAAAAAGAACGGGCGCTGGCCACGGGTATTTTCAATTCAGGCGCGATGCTCGGAGCGATCATCGCACCCCTGACGGTTCCTTTTCTTTACGCCGCCTTTGGATGGCGGGCTGCCTTCATTGGCCTCGGGCTCCTGAATGTCATCTGGCTCGTTTGGTGGTTGAAGATTTACCGAAGCCCACAGGAAAAACACGACCTGCACCCCGATGAGCTGGCGTACATCCAAGGCGATCCACCGGACACCCCAGCGGAAAAGCTCCAGTGGGTGCACCTGTTCCGCTACCGTGGGGTCTGGGCGTTCGCCATCGGAAAATTTCTGAGCGATCCCATCTGGTGGTTCTTCCTTTTCTGGCTGCCAAAATTCCTCAATCAAAAGCACGGCCTCAGCCTGACAGCCATGGGCTTGCCTTTAATTGTCATTTATTGCGTCAGCGCCATGGGCAGCATCGGCGGCGGCTGGCTCACAGCGCGACTGATGAGTGCTGGCTGGGGGCTTAACGCCGCCCGCAAAAGCGTTCTGTTGATCGCCGCCCTTGCCGTCGTGCCGGTCGTTTTCGCGGCTAAGGCCGATTCCCTGTGGCTGGCTGTCGCCCTGATCAGTCTGGCCACGGCCGCCCATTGCGCCTGGATGGCCAACCTGTATTCCTTGGTATCGGATATTTTCCCCAAAAAGGCAGTTGCCTCAGTTACCGGCATCGGTGGAACACTAGGATCGATCGGCGGTATGCTGATCGCCCTGCTGGCCGGTTGGATTCTTCAGACGAACGGTGCCTATTGGCCCATGTTCGCCATCGCCGGCGCCGCCTATATCGTTGCCTGGGTGATCATACATCTCCTGGTGCCCAAAATTCAGCCGGTCAGCATCTGCTGACATTACCCGGCAATCAAACCAATACCATTCAACAGAGAACGCAGCCATGAACAGTCGCGAACGAGTGAGAGCCGCCCTGAACCATCAGGAAACCGACCGTGTGCCCGTAGATTTTGGCGGCAGCCGGATCACGGGCATCAGTGCCTTGGCGTATAAAAACCTCCTGCAGCACCTTGGCATGCGGGACGATGTCCGCATTTACGACTGCAAACAGCAGCTCGCGGAACCTTCGCTGGACATGATCAACCGC
>CAJBES010000131.1 GCA_903952145.1 uncultured Opitutaceae bacterium
CCCGTGCGCGTAATCCACAACATGGCCTCCACAAATGGCCGATCCTCAGGCCGCGGTCGGCCTAGGCGCTGGCAGCTGGCGCTTTTACTCAGCGCCGCGTTAATTTTTTTAGGCCCAACCATCGGGCCTCATCCAATTTTCGTGGGATCATTGCCGCACTACTACACGACTAGTCTTCAGGCAGTTCCCTTCATTGACTGACTTTGAAGACGTGCCCTAACCTTTATAAATGGCTCTGCATCGTATGCATGAGCGCAAAGCTTGGATGAGAACAATTGTCTGAGGCTCACTACTGGCGGGTTACGCAACACGTCGGTATGGCCGCGGTTCCTCCGCAGCCTCGGTCTGGGCAGCGCCAGGACCCACGTCCGCCAGGTGCCCACGAGCTAACCGCCGCAATTAGGACGGCGGTCCGGCGGCCTTCACCTAGCCATGCCCGGTGAGACTGCGGGGTGTGATCGCGAAATACCCCTTTGCATCCGCCGGGCTAACGAGATTGCGGTAGTGACGGAAAATCACTGCCGGACTGTTGCCCATTTCGCTCGCGGTGAGCTGCTCGTTGCGGTGCAGTTCGTAATGGTAGGAGCCAAAGCTGTGCCGAAGCGCATTGTGCGGATAGTTCTCAATCCCCGCCTTCCGCACCAGATCATGCAGGTGCGCACCCCATGTGTCGTCGCGAGGTGTCAAAGTCACCGGCCCTTGGTCCTGGCGGAACGGCCGGAGCCAGGCCTTCAACCCGGCAGCGAGATGGACAATGCGGCGCTGACGCGTCTTCGCCTTCACGCCTTTCACCTCGATGGTGCCACTTGCGAGGTTGATTTCCGACCAGTCAAGCGCGCACAACTCGCTGCGTCGCAATCCCGCAAACAGGGCGATCGCGACCGACGGCACCATCTTGGGCATGTGCGCTACAGCTGTCCGGATCAGCCGCGACACTGCCGAAACGGGCAGGATCCCGACCGGCCGGTCCTCCAGCAGTGGTCGCGGAATCTTCTCCACCGGATTGCCGGGGCAGAAGTCCCGTCCGTGCGCGAACGTGAAAAGGGTAGAAAGCGTGACCATGTAGTTCTTCCGCGTGCGCGGCATCCACTCCTGGTCCGACAAATACTCCTCGAGCGCATTGGTAGTGATCTGGCTGATCGGCTCCGCGTTGAATTGCGTGCCGAGCACCCGGAACGCACTCTCGTAGGCCACGAGTGTGCGCGGACGCACCCCGATGTTCTCCCGGCTCCGCAGGAATTCCTTCACGACTTCTTCAAATGTTCGACAGCCGCCGGCTGGCTTAGCGTGGCCAAGATAAAACGTGACCGCCTTCGTCAGCGAATCGCCATTGAGGCGTGTGAACGCGTCCGCCGCCTCGGCCAGTTGCGCCGACGTCAGCTGGTAGGTGCTCGCCCCGGTCGCGCGGCGCTGCGCGTCCTGTCGGTCGATCCATAAACGAGCTTCGGCGAGATCGGGGAATTCGCGAGACTGCGATTTTCCGCCGGTGAATTTCTTCCCCAAGCGCACGCGCCAGAATTGGTCGCCCGCACCGTTGTGGCTCCGGTAGACGCCAACGCCGTAGGGGAGATCAGCAATGACTCGCTTTTGCCGCTTCATTCAGGTTTTATACGCTTTTTGTCCGCTGAATGTCAATTCCTAGAGTAAACCTTCAGCTCATAACCTGAAGGTCGTTGGTTCAAATCCAACCCCTGCACCCAATTTCTAACCCCTGTAGACCATGAGGTTGCAGGGGTTTTTATTTCTGGAATTTGTCTTATAAAATCGACCAGTGTCCATAAACTGTCCATTTAGGAAGTCTATACTTCCGATGAAAGAGCTTATCTCCACCCTTTGAATAGTTACTGCTAAGGAGTTACTTGCCGTAGTGTGTGGTGTGCGATCATCTGGTTTTCGTCAGCAGGGACGATCCACGCAGAGAGCTTGGAATTAAGCGTTGAAATATGTGTAGCTGCGGCTTCATTGGCGAGGTCGTCAAGTTCAAGTCCCAGCCACGCCGCCTGATGGCAGACTTTTGCACGAATCTCAGCGGAATACTCGCCAATCCCGCCGGTGAATACCAATGCGTCAAGCCCGCCGAGCGCTGCAGCCAGTGAGCCTATTTCACGTCCGGTGCGATACACGAACAGCTCGATCGCCTCTTGCGCATGCGGGTTATCGCTGGCAAGCAGCGTGCGCATATCGTTGGATATGCCGGAAACACCCAGCAGACCGGATTGATGGTAAAGCAGTTGTTCCAGCGCGCGTGCGTCCATGCTGTGGCGATCCATGAGATAAAGCAACACACCGGGGTCGATGCTACCGCAACGGGTGCCCATTATCAGGCCGTCGAGCGGCGAGAAACCCATGGTAGTGGCGATGCTGCGTCCTCTATGTAGTGCGCACAGGCTGGCACCGCTCCCTAAGTGGGCGACGATGATGCGTGCATCCGCGAGCGTGGGTTCAAGGGTGGGCAATATGGAGGCAATGTATGCGTAGGACAGACCGTGGAATCCGTAACGGCGTATACCTTCTTCGGCAAAGCGCCGGGGTATGGCAAAGCGTTGCGCGACGGTTGGCTGTGTGCAGTGAAACGCAGTATCAAAACACGCTACTTGCGGCAACGACGGCATGGTTTCCAGCAGTGCGCGGATAGTCGCGAGGTTGTGCGGTTGATGGAGAGGTGCCAAGGGAACGAGGGTTTCCAGTTCCGCCAGAACTGTCGCGTTAATCAGGACGGGCGCTGAGTAGTGTTGCCCTCCGTGGACAACGCGGTGACCCACCGCCAGCAAAATTCCACCCGCGAAATACTCCCGTAGCCAA
The DNA here is from genome assembly GCA_903952145.1 of uncultured Opitutaceae bacterium. GTDB lineage: Bacteria > Verrucomicrobiota > Verrucomicrobiia > Opitutales > Opitutaceae > UBA2377. Next base: position 2,803 of record CAJBES010000131.1, read on the forward strand.
GTGCGGATAATGGTGATGGCTCCCCTATGATTAGGAGCTTCGTCAACAGTGAGCGTGCGATTGATCAAAACTACACCATCAGGATTCTTTACCGTTAAGCTTGGTTGGCCGCCGATGCCTTCAATTTGCCCGGCAACATCTGCAATAAGTTCATATGACGTATCTGTTTGGTAAATAGTGAACTTGATGCTCGATGAGCCGGCGTTGATAACGAGTAAGTATTTATTCATGATTCGACAGCACCGAGTTCGTGAGGTGTGGTCAGGGGTTTTTGGGGTAGTGGCGCGCTGCAATGCGGTCTGACGGTCGGCCATCTTGATCGAGAGTTCGACCCAGCGATCAACGAGCTAGCGGAGGTGCTTAAAGATGGCGAGGAGGGGCTCGATGTGAGTGAGTTCCACGGAGCAGACGTGGCGGGAAAAGCTACGCATGTTATGCGTGTAACTGAGGTGGGTCAAGCGGGCACGGCATGACCGAACTCATGCGATTTCAGTATTCCCCTTAAATTCCTCGCCGCATACTTTGCAGTTCCGGTTTTAGCTGAATGATGAATTCCCGGAGATTCATCTCGAGGGTTTCCAGATCAAGCGCGCTGCCGCAATGCGGGGCGATGACGGTCCAAGCGGGCAGATTTTCAAAGTCGCCGTCGGCTTCATCTAGTAGGGCGCCACTAAAACCGAGTCCGTAGGATTTGCAGGCAAAGTTGGCCACACTGATCAGGGCGACGGTTAGGGCATGCTCGGTGGCTTGGGTCGGATCGGCGTGATGGGCGATGGTGGCAATGATTTCGGGATGAAGTTTGCAGTGTTCGGCAAAAATAACGCCGGCCTCGCCATGACCCACCCCGAGCCTGGCGGCTTCGAGCTTTTCCAGTCGTTCGCTACCGTTCCAAGCATCGATCAAGACCGTCCGGTAGGCCTCGGGGGCGATGGTGGAGAGCACGATCTTGCCGATATCATGAAACAGGCCGGCGAGATAAAGCTGGGAGTTGTCGGGCAAGCCCAGTTGCTTTGCCAACTCCTCGGCTAGGGCGGCGGTGGCCAGACCGTGAATCCAGAGGTGACGCCAGTCGAAACCGGTGGCCACGGTGTGGGCGTCGCGCAGGGTAAAGATGGCATAGGCGGCTTTGCGCACGCGCAGAATGCCCAGCAATTGCACGGCCGTCATGATGTCATTGACATGCTCGACGGGGCTGATGGTCACGGAATTGGCCAGCCGCAGCACGCGCAGACAGAGCGAGGGGTCCTTTTGCACAGCCTCCACCACCTCGGTTACCGACGCATCGTCGCGATGGGTGGCCAGTGAAAAACTGCGGGCGAGCGATTGCAGCGATGGGATTTGCTTGAGATTCTGCAAGGACGTCAGGGTGCGCGCCCTTTCAATCGAGTAGATTGTGGAGCGGGTCGCTGATGGCACCGGCAGGCTGGATTGTTGGACGGTTTCCAGCAACGACTGGATTAGTTCGTCCGGGCTGACTTGCACCCCCGCGGGTGTGACGGCGACGGGCTCATCCGAGGTCCCGGGAAACGCGATGATTTCGACCTTGGGCAACGGCTCCGCCTCCTGAGACGTGGGGACTGTGGGTGCGTCGGCCGGGAGGAACTGGCCCGTTAGCCAGCACCACAAACGGCTGATCCGCGATGGAAGGGCGGCATGCATGGCTGGAATAAGGTGATTATACATCGGACCATTCGGAGGCGACTTAAGAGGGGAATTAGCGCTGACATACTGGGGCCAGCGACTTTGGCCTTTCATGGTCTAGGGTCCTTTCAGGTTGCCCAGACCAACACCAGACCCGGTTCCGTTTCAGGCGATCACGTCAGGACAGCCTACGCATGGTCAACTACAAGTCCGGCCTCGCCCGCCTGACCCTGCCCCCCCCCGCCGGACGCCACTGACGAGGCGGTGGCGCCGGGCGGGACGATTTTACTGCAATTTTTCTGCTGGCCGACGGTTCACTGTGCCTGAAGGTCAACCTAGGCTGGACCGGCGTCACCGCCACCTCGTTGATTGCGATCTACGCCAAGCCCCAGGTCAACTGGCTGGCCGAGGCCCGGCATATCGCCGCCACCTGTCTCGTGGGCCCGCCCGTCCAGGCCGCGGTTCCCATGGGAGTTCCCACCGAGTTGCTTGAGACCAACCAGGCCACGTCGGAGCAAACTCCCCGCCTGGCCATGACCGGCTGAGCTCCCCCGCGGCCGGGGCGTGCCCGTGGATGCCGGCCAACGACCCATCCGGGTTTCAGGAGCGAGCCGCGCTCAACGCCGTCCGCGAGGCGGACGACCAGCATCAGCCGGGTGGCGGAGATGCTCCTCCCGCCACGGGTCCTCCGTGACCGGCCAGGAAGCCCGTTCCGTCGACGGGTACAGCCCCATCTGCTCCAACGGCAGGGGGATGAAGCCCAGCTTCAGCGCCGGGGATCCCGGGCGCAGTCGATAGTCCCCCCGTTGGGGATCCACCAACTGCGGGTCAGCCATCAAGGAGGCGCGATCAAAGCCGAGTTGCTGCCAAGCCGCCCAGTCGCCGCCGGGGGCGGTGGCCAGCAGCGGGATCGTCAACGGCCGGCCGCCATGCCAAATGACATTGCGGTCTGACTCCGCCAGGACCTGGAGCCACTTATCGCCCTTGAGCCAGTTGCTCTCCGGGCCGGTGTAATAAAAAATATTCCCAACGCACCGGGTGCCGGTCATCAGCCAACGGCTTTTATCCGGGTGCGCGGGCGTGCGGCCACTGGTGAGGCTGTCGATGGGTGAATACTGCAGCTGCTGGGCGGCCCCGTCGACGAAGAGATTGTTGGCGATGAGATTGTCCTGCCCGCCATGCACCATCACGGCGCCCCGGTAGGTGTTGACCACGAGATTGCCGTAGACCCGGACCCCGCTGGTGTAGTCATCGAGATAAATGCCCCAGCAGAAGTGCGGGTAGGCCCAAACGCCTGGCTGGAGCATGTGGTAACCGCCCGAGTCGTGGACGTAGTTGTAGCGTATGACGCTGCCGCGCTCGTGGATGTCGCGCGAGCCCATGCCGATCGCCCCGGTATCGGACTGCTCCTGGTTCGTGTGGTGGACGTGGTTGTATTCGACGACATTGTCCTGCCCGTTGAAGGCGATGCCCTGCCGCGGCGTGTCGTGAATGAGATTGTGCGAAATCACGTTGTCATGGCTAGCGTTGCCTCCGCAGCTGGGCAGAAGGGCGATCGCGCTCCACGCCTCGCCGCCCTCACCGACGTCATGGACATGATTATTGTCGATGACATTGTAGGCCAGATGACCCTCAGGCTGGTGGGTCCAGTCCACCGTGTCCTCCAAACTGATGGCCGGCCCGCCCACATGGTAAAAATCGCAGCCGGCGACACGGTTGTGGTGCGCGCCGTCGTCCATCCGGAGCGCCGTCCCGCCGCAATGAGTAAAGATTGAGCCCGTGATGCGGCAATCGGCCGTGCGGGACAGGCGGACTAGGCTGTCATTCGTTTCCGCCAGATCAAAGCCGCGCAACTGGATCTGGCTGGCAAAGGCGCCGGTGCGGGCGTCACCCTGCACAGTGATCAGGTTATCGAGCACCGGCACGGACACCGCGTCGGCCGGATTCATTTCATCGGGAGGCCAAAAATACACCTGCCCTGTCTGCCGCTCGTAATACCACTCTCCCGGCGCATCCAGTTCCTCAAGGAGATTGTCCACGAAGAAGCGGTTGCCCTGCATTATCAGGTAGCGGGCCGGCTGCGCAAGCGCCAGCGTGTGCCGCGCGAGGTCGACCGCCCGGATCGGACAGATGTCATGATTCCAGTTGCGCCACGCCCAGACATGGACGCGGCCTTCCGTCGGTCGCGACCACTGCGCCGGGTCAAGGTGGTCCGGGTCGTAGGGCAGCAACTCCCGGCTGCCCTTCTCGACCTCACCGGCGGCGTACGAGAATCCGCCGGAACGCGGGTGCTGCGGATCAAAATTGGGCGTGCGCGCCAGAATCTGGCGGCGGCCACGATAGAACAACTGCCAGAACCGGACGTCCCGCAGGCCGGCCGGGACGGAAGCCTGCCAGATCCGACCGCGGGCGGGCTGCCAGCCTTGCAGCACGGTGCTGCCGCGCAGGAGGACGGATTCGCCCGGAAACGCCGCATACACAATCGGGGCGTCGGCCATGCCTGAATCTGCGGGCCCTAGGACTAGGGGAGCGCTGAGGCGGTAAACGCCGCCGCGCACAAGCACGGTCGCGCCCTGAGGCAAGCCTGGCCCCGCCTTCAGCGACTGGAGTTCGTCGCGCGCACGCGCGAGGGAAGCAAACGGTCCGTCCGTCCGCGCCAGATTCGGGGTAGCCGGGATGCCCGACCAGCAGTCGTCCCCGTCGGCGGCGACATACCGCACCGGGCCGGCCGGAGCCGCGGACACGGGCAGCACCCCAAGCAGCGCAACCCAGGCCAGCCAGAGTGTCCGGACCAGTCGTCTCAGTAGTGGAGTCATCGTTGGCAGGTCCTGATTATCGGAATCCGGACCGGGCCGGAGAAGTTCTGCAGGGCGCGGTGGAGATTGGCAAACTTGATCCTCTCCCCGAAAATGGGCCAGCGGGATCTGTAGCGAGACGACAGCTTCTGCACAGTGAACGATCGCACGGAATGGTGGGTTGTGCTTGTAATCACAGCGGGACGAATCGCCTAGGATCGCCACGGAGCGCCTCCTGAGCGCAATTTTCAGCGCGCCCCTGCAACTTTCCCCGCCGCAGCGAGGATTCAGGCCATGGTTGATAGTGCCGAAAGTTATTTGGGCATTAAAGTAACGCCGTCCCTGAGCCGCTTGACATAGGGTGTATGTTCCGCCGTCGCCAAAACCGTTTCGGGCCAAGCCGCCCAAAAAAGCAGGGATGAGCCCTTACCAATGACCGCATAAAATGCGCTTGGGCCAAAATCGAATAAATTAACGCAACTCGACCATGCTGGACATTAAAGCACAGACAAGGGCAGGAGATGCGCGTGTCGCGTCAGCGCTTGGGCAATTGAACCTGAAGTATGAAATAACCGATGACGGATTTTTTTTAGTCCCGTTCGAGACTTTTAGCGGCAGGTCGCAGGTGGCCATCATTTGTTCTGATACCTGCGAGTTCTCAGGGCAGGAATTGCGCGCCATTTCCTCCATAGCTTTCACATTTAAAGAAGAACTCAGCAGTGATGCCGCAAACTACCTCCTTGCTTGCAATTACGTGGCAAAGGTAGGCGCTTGGACAATTGCCCCAGCAGAAGGAGACAGGGACAATGGGCTAATGGTGGCATTCCGCGCCAATGTTGACGCCGAGCTAGCGGGTGAGCCCTTGTTAAATCTAATTATGGCAGTTGTCTGGAGCGCCGATGACTTGCAAACGAAGATGTCGGACAGGGAGAATAACGCCATGGGCAATACCAGCTAACAGCTACTGATATGGTTGCCGCCACAAGCTAGCTGCCTTCATCCAGATTCACGAAGCCCGGCTTGATGCTGGCCCAGTAGGGCTCAAGATCGGGGTCAATAACTCCGGCGTGCTGCAGGGAGTGGTCGAGCACAATGGCGGTGTACAATAAATCCGGGACTTCCTTGATCCGGCCCTGCTGGGCGGCGTAGCATGAGAGATTGAAGGAGATGTGGGACCGGATCTTTGCGCGCTTGCAGCAGGAAGGATTGCTGCAGGTCGAGTTGCGTGTGGTGGCCTTGGGCAGCACGATCGTCAAGGTCCACCCAGATGAGACCAGCGCGCTTAAAAACGGTCCGCCGGCCATCGGCAAGTCGCGTGGGGGCTGGACCACCAAGATTCATCTGGTTGCCGCGAATGAGCGACAGGCCGTGGGGTTGCTCTCTCGGCCGGACCATGCGGCGACGGGCCGCAAGGCCGAGAGCTGATCGCCACACTGGGCTGCCCGCGCGACGGCTGCGCTTTGGTCATGGACAGGGCCTGCGAGGGCAACGAAACCCGTGGTCTGGCCAGCCTGCTCGGCTTTCGCCCGGTGGTCCCGCCCAATCCCCTGCGCCGAACACCCTGGTGCTTCAACCGCCGGCTTTACCGCCAACGCAACCAGATCGAGCGGCGCTTCCGTCGCCTCAAGGGCGTTCGTCGCGTCTTCACTCGCTACGACAAGCTCGACACTCTCTTCCGCGGCTTCATTCTCTTCGCGCTCTGCTGGATTAGTGTTAGCACGCCCTAAGGTGAGCGCTGCAATTGCTGGTCAATCAGCATCGCACGCGCTTCACTGAGATTTTGGGCCGCCTCGATCCGCTCCTGTCGCAGCCTCAACGCATCCGTTTCAGCCAGGGCCGAGATCCCCAGCCCCAATGCAGCGATGCGCGCATCTTGCGGCAGTGCCGTCAGCCAACTATCGCGGGCTATCGCATGCAAATCAGCTCGCGCCGCCACGGGCAGTTCCCGGTCAAGTGCCGCCGCCAATTTCTCCACACTTCCCGTGGGCCCCGAGAGGAGATGCAGATTGCGCAGCAAGAGCGCCCGGCTGCTCCCCCCCGCCGTTAGAAACACGGCTCCATTGCTGTAGCCATCTGCCGGTGAAAGCAATTCGGCTACCTCTGCCGTCATCGGCACCTGCTTGATGCTGGGTGGCCAGCCGCTCACTTCAGAAAAGAGCCTGTTCCCCTGAAAGCTCGTGAGAAATTGGAGAAACTTTATCGCTTCCTCCCGTTGTTTGGCCCGTTTGTTCAAATAGAACCCAAACATCGTAATGTCATTTCCATCCGCAAATCTGCCCAGGACATATTTGCCGACCACTGGATCGTCCTGCGTCAGTTGCGGACACCGCAATGCACTCAGCGGAAACGGCGCTTCTTTCCGCAGACTCGTCGCATCCCATGTTCCTGAAAAGATGAAAAGCGCATCCCCGTGCAGAAATTCCCGGGCCGCTTCATCCCGCCCAAGTTGCATGTAACCAGGTCGCATCTGGCGGTGGAGCTCGGCCAGCAGATGCAATGCCGCCACGACATCGGGTCGTTGGAAATTCCACTGACCGCCCAGGTAGCTCCCAAGCACCTGCTGCGCGGAGAGCGCCAGAAAACCCTCACGATCCAGCTCCTCCCGGAGCTTCGAGGTGGCCGCCGCAAAATAGCCATTCAGCAGGAATTGCGCGTTGAATCCACTCCCCGCCAGCAGCATGATCCGACGTTCCTTGGCGGGGGCATAGGCCGCCACTTTGGCCCCCAACTCCCTCAACTCCATCATGGTTTGGGGCACATGGTCCGAGCCCGTGATCTCCCTGAGGAGCTCGCGATTGCAGAAAAGCCGCATCGAAGCACGCGTTAGCGTCACTGCATAATACTGCCCCGGTTCGGGGGAATTGAGCCGCTGTTCATACAATTCGTCGGCAAAAGTCCGATACCAAGGGAGCTTCTCGATTGGTGTCCCGCGATTATACGGATTAACCTGGTCCAAATAAGATGTCAGTGGTTCAAAATACCGCACCGGAATGTCGGTGAGTCCATCGAGCCAAGTGCCGTATTCGATGATATCGGGTGCATTGTCTCCCGCGAGGTTCGTCCGCAGGAATTGCTTATAAACTGGCGGCGGCACAATCATCTGCTCAATCCGAACCCCCGGGTTCAATGCCTCGTAGCGCCTGATGACCGCCGCAATGCCGCTGGATGGCCCGATCTCCACCTGCCAATGGGCAATGCGAACCGTCACCCTGGGGTCGAAACTCCTCTCCGGCCGGAGAAAAATCCAGCTCACGACCAGCAGGTAAACCAACATAGCAGTCCCAAGGGCAACCCGGGTGCGGGTAAGTTTTTTCATTGCTGATCCCCGTCCTACCGCCCCGGTTGACCGCCCATTCCCACCAAGCGCTGCTCCACGTTGTAACGCCTGATGCTGGTCGGATAATCAGCCAAAAAGCGCTCGAAATAGGCCCGAGCCTGGGCGGTCTTACCCGACCGGAAAGACAGCTCCCCGATCTGCAGCACCAAATTCTCCGGGGTTATCCCCATCAGTCCGCCCGCCGCCTCTGCGGCAATCAGGTGGGGTAGAATCTCGTCCAATGGCCTCCTGTAGTGCAACCCCGCCCACCCAATCTGTAGTTGTAAATCACGCTTGAGCGCGGGCTCGGTGATCCGCCCCAACAGGGCCTCCACCGAGGCCAGCCGGTCCGCCGGCACTGTTGGTGTCGCCAGTGCATAAAGTCGGATTAAACCGACTTTAACCAGTCCGAGTTGTGCCCAATGGGAACCGGCACTCCGCTCTGCGAGCGCAAGATACAGTGCTTCGGCCTGGGCAAAATCAGGCGAGACCGCATGCACCTGGAAAAGACGCGCCTCCAGATAGAGGGCCAAATCCGCCAATTCATCCCGCCCTGCCGCAAGCTCTGCCAGCACCCTTTGATATTGATCAAAGTCCTGCCGCGAAATCGGGGGGCGCCCCATCCCGATCACCACCTCCGTCAATCTTACTTTCCTGGCATCACCCTTTGGCGCGGCTGACAACTGTAACTCAGCTTCAGGCAATTTACTGTCGGCTACATCTCGCCAGACCCTGACCAGCGCCTCTTCAGTTGCGCCCTGCAGGCTCACCAACCATAGCAGCGCCAACGGCAACCGGCGGCAAATGGGCGCAAATTTCATCACATCAGTAAAAAAAATTGGGTGCCGCCCCAAGGACGGCACCCAATTGTGATATTTCACATTTCGCTACGTTGCATTACCAAATATACTTCACAAGCAGGCGGTAGTTTGCTCCCTGTGAGGCTTGGACTAGAGCTGCGTTGGCGACATTCACAACATAGCGCTCGTCGGTAATATTCTCGCCATTCAACTGCACGGACCAATGCCGGTTAAGGTCATATTTGGCCATCATGGTATAGGTCATGGGATAATCCGTGGTGTATGTCCCGGTTAGTTTCATGGACTGGTCATGGAGGCCCCCACCGAAGGAGAAACCAGCCAAGGGGCCCGATTCCCAACCGTATTTCCCAAATAGGCTATAGGCCGTGTCCGGGGCCTCCAGCGCCCGCCGGCCGGTCGACACCCGAAAAGTCGTCATGTCTATGTAGGTCGCAATCAGATCAGCATAACCAGTCGATGTTTTCCACCGCAACCGCAGGTCCGTTTCCCACCCCTTGGCCGTATCGCCCGTCGGATCCTGCACAAGGACCAAACCTAGGACAGGGTCCGTTTTCGTTATGGAGATGTTGGTGTTGGCCATGTCGAAATAGGCGATTGACCCGCTAAAGTCGAGGTCGCCACGTTTCAGCGCCACTTTCAGGCCGCTCTCTTTCAGCACCCCGTCCTGATTCTTGAAGGCATTGCCATAACCGTCGGTTCCGCCAACGGCCGTGACGTTGGCCGCATCGGCATAATAGAGGGAGATCTGTTCGGTCGGTTTATAGACGAACCCGTAACGGTGGGTCCTCACCAGCGGGGAATCAGCGATCGTTGAGACTTTGGTCAGTGGGTTCTCGTTCACCACATAGCTATCCACCCAGCGCAAGCCTGCGATCAAGATCAGGTGATTATTGAACAGGGTGAGGTTCTCCTGTGCCCAGTAGGTGCCATTCCGCTTCTCGGCCCGGCCGTTGCTGGCCGTATGCCCGGTAAAAGCCGGCCGTGTATAGGTATAATCAGGATTACTCGAATCCAAGTTGGGCGGCAGATTCAGCGCATATCGCTGCCAGAATGTCTCGAAATAGGCGTCCATACCGGCCTGCAAATCATTACGCCAGGCGGATCGGACAGTCTTATATAAATATTCCGCCTGAATCATGTCGATATTGGTATCCACATTAAACATCAGCTCCTGCCGGGTTAAAGTCTTGTTGTCGCTCAGCACCGAGATGGCCCGCAAAAGCGCCCGCCGGTCGATCACCCGGTGGCCCACGTAGTAGATGCGGAAATTGCTGTTTTCCGTCAACTGCCCCGTCAGGGTCGCATTAAAATAATCCTGCCTTTGATCAAAAAACACCTGGTCAGGTCGGGCGGCTCCAAATGTCGCGGTCGCGTATTGGTTTAGATAGGCCGGGCCGTTGACGACACTCCTGTTGATGTCCAGAAACTCACTGAAGTAGCTGTATCCGTTGTTCACAAAATTGTAGTAGTTCACATCCAGGCGCAGACGATCCTTGAAATACTTGAACGTGAGCGAAGCGCCGACAAAAGTTTCCTCAATGGCGTCGATCGGCCTTTCGGGATCGCCCCATTCGCCACCCACCGTCACCCGATACAGCGCGGTATAATCATCTGAACGCTTGATTGGCCCTGAGCTGTCGGCGGAAACCCGGAAGTTCGAGTCCCGCGTGCCCACCGTAGTCTGAACCGAGGCCATCTGATTTTCGGTGCCCATCTTCGTGACATAATTCACCACCCCGCCCAAGAACAGGGTATTGCCCAGCACCAGGCCGGAAGGCCCCTTGATCACTTCGATTCCGGCGACATCGTACATCGGGTTGCGTTTGAAATTTATCACCATGACCCCGTCCCGCAGCGCCTGGTTCGAACGGAAACCACGAATATTAACATCATCCGAATTTATCGTGCTGTTTGTCACCCCGCTCACACCATAATCCAAGACCTCCGCCATGCTGGTGGCGTTGAGATCGGACAGGAACTGTTGATTCATCAAAGCGACGCTCGTCGGAATGTTGAGCACCGGTTGCACCGTGCGGGTTCCCCCGGAACTTTCACTGTAACCGTAGCCTGCCTCCTGCTTGTGGACGACAACGAAGGGGTTCAATTTTACTATGTCCTCTTCTTTGCTTTCAGAGGTTTGCTCGGATGGCTTGGCGGTGGGTGGGCTCTCTGCCGCTGCCAGTTGCTGACCTGTCATCGCTGAGAACACCAGGCCCAGAAGGGTATGGCGGAACTTTTTTAGGATATTAGGGGTCATTGGGTTAGGGATGGAACGTTTGATCGTAATCACACCGCTGGTTTCATCGCATGCAGCGACCAGTCCGGTATCAGCAAGCATGAGGTTGAGAGCCTCCGCCCGAGTGAACTCCCCTTTGACAGCCCTGGTTGTCGCTCCTGCAGTGACTTCCGTGGCAAACAGCACATCAAGTCCCGTTTGTTCGGCATAGCGCTTGAGCGAAACCTCTGCGGGACTGGCCGGCATGTCGAAGACTTGCCGGACCGAAAACTCCGCAGGCAGAGCCATCAATGGAGAGAGAGCCGTCAGGCATGACCCGCACCAGCAAACCATGAACAGCACCTTCAGGAGGTGAAATCGCAGGGTAGCAGGGGTGGTTATGCATGATTTCTCACATGGCTTCTGCTGCATGCAGAAACCGTCTATCAATTATTTAGACGTAACAACCTAGAAAATCCCTACAGGGGAAAATCCCGCGCCCACTGCCCTGCGGCCATCCCCCGCAACCATCAGCACGACGGTGATGCCCGGGTAACCTAGCGCAATTACGGTTTAGTTTGACGTAGGCGTTGGCCGACTGCAGGCGCTCCATGGTTTAAGCGCGAGCAAGCTCGCAGCCTACATGTAACGGTCGCGTCTGTCTAAACCGAAAATGCTCTAGGGTCGGGTCCGCAGGACGATCTCATTCGCCCCGCGGTATTCCACTGCCACGTGAAACTGCGTTTCGAGCATTTTCACCAATGCGGGCAGGTTGTCAGCGCGCAAGATGCCACTCAATCGGAGATGACCCAGGGCGGGATCGTTCAAAATCAGCTGATGCTGGTTATGCCGGTTGAACATCGCCGCCACCTCGTCCAGCGACGTGCCTGTAAACTCGAAGCGTGGAATCCGCCACGAGAGTCGTTCCGCGATGACCTCCACAGGCACGGCTTGCACCGCCACGGCCAAAGGCGGGTTTCCTTTCTCCTCTGCACCTACCGAGACTTCCTCGCCCTTCGAGACCATCATCGCTCCCGCCGATGTCTCCTGACTCACGGCCACCCGTCCCTCGGTCACAAGGACACCCACCGAATTGGCCACCAATTCGACATTAAAGGCCGTGCCAACCGCCCGGACCGCCACCCCGCCCGCCGTCACAATAAATGGCCTGGCTGGGTCTTTCTTGACTTGAAAATAGGCGGTGCCTTTGAGCAGCGTCACCGCCCGGGAGTCAGAGGAATACACCGGGATCAGCTCCGCATCATTTTTCAATTCGACCACGGAACCATCCGGCAAAATCAGTTGGGAAGGCTTGGCCACCACCCAAGTCGTCATGGACCGGGGTTGGGCCTGGCGGGTAATCGTGATTGACGGTTGATACCAAACCACGCCCAGCGTCATCACCAACGCCACCACGGCCACTGATTTGAATACCGCCCGCCGCCGCCGCCGTTTTAGGACGGTCAACTCCGCGAGCACTTCCCCAACCGCACCCGCGCGTTGGGCCCACACGAAAGCGGACCCGGCCGGGTCGTTTGATTCCGAGAATCCCTGCCGCGAGGAAGGACTAGAAGGATTCATCGTTATAGTAATGCTGGAACCCCCGCTTGCGGAAGTATTCCTCGCACCGTTTTAGGCCGCGGGACAGCTGGGCTTCTACGGTCTTGCCCGAGATACCCAGCATTATGGCCACCTGTGACTGCGGAATATTTTTTAGTTTTCGTAAAATGACGACCTCCCGACAACGGGCGGGCAAAGCATCGATGGCCTTGGCCAATATGCGGATTTTTTCCTGCATACTGACGATGTCCACGACGCCGGGCCCATCATCTAAGACGTACAAGCCTTGCAAATCCCTTACTTCATTGAACGGGGCAGCCTTTGAACGCCGCACCAGATCAATGGCGACGTGGCGGGCGATCCGAAACAGAAAGGCTTTTGCGAATACAATCGGTTGCCTTGCCCGCGCGCTCCAAATGCGCAAAAACGAATCCTGCACGACGTCATCCACATCACGGATGGCAGGGAATTGGTGACTCACGTAGGCCCGCAAGGCCGATTCATGCGGATGCACTTCGTCTGAAAACCAACGCACTTGATCGGGGCTGGGGGATGGAACCTTGACGGGCATTTGGTAAATCCAATTATTGGCCCATGGCACCCACCGGCCCCTGACACAAGATTTGTTTCAGTCTCCGGCCAAATTAGTTATAATATTTCGAGGGCGCATGCCGGCGCGACCTGAAAATAACCTGCCGCACCCAAGCAGGAAATTCCCGCCATGCCCGCCACGTTTTTAAGGACCAGGCAGTGACAAAGCGTACGCGCACATTGCCCACAGCATCTCCACCGTGGCAGTCCCGGCACCACGCGACTGCGACGGTCGGTCCGCGCCATCACGGCGCCCAGCGCCAACCCAGCGACTGGCGTTATTGACAGGCCGATCCTTGCCGCCGCAGGCCGCGCGAGCTTGCGTGCGCAAAAAGACCGCCCGCAGGCTGGCAGTCTGCCCTTGCGTTACCATGACAAAGACCCCGGGCGCAAATCATCCACGGGAGAAATTTGCTGTTCATCGGACTGTAATATTCCCTAGCTGAACGCCCTACCCATGCACGCCCCCGTCAACATCCAGCTCATCGGCCAGGAGGTTGCCATCGTCTGGGACGACGGCACCGAAAGCTACTACCCCGTCCCACGGTTGCGGGCCGCCTCGCCCAGCGCAGAAACCCAGGGTGAGCGCGACATCTTCGGCTCGCAATACGGCGGGGGCGGGCGGCAGGATTTCAGCGGCGTGGAGGTGACCGGCTGGGAAATCATCGGCAACTACGCCGTGCGTTTCGACTTCAGTGACGGCCACCGCACCGGCCTCTACGCCTACGACTACCTGAAAAAACTGGCCGCCCCCTGAACCGAGCACGCCTACCCCGCGCAGCCAACCAACCATTTCCCATGAGCACGTTCGTCTTCCCCACCCGCACCGCCGCCGCCGAAATCGAACTTGGCACCCTGCTCCAGCCCAAATTTGACGCCAACGGGCTGATCCCCTGCATCACCTGTGACCACAAAACCAACGAAGTGCTCATGTTCGCATTCATGAACGCCGCGTCCCTCGCCCACACTTTGCGCACCGGCAAGGCCACCTATTGGAGCCGCTCGCGGAATAAACTCTGGGTCAAGGGGGAGGAGTCCGGCCATGCCCAGCTGGTGAAGGCCATCCTAACTGACTGCGACCAGGACGTCATCCAACTGCGCGTCGAGAACCTCGGCGGCGCCGCCTGCCACAACGGCTTTAAGTCCTGCTTTTACCGCCAGCTTACCACCGGTGCCAACGCGGACGATCCCAGTTCGCTCAAGCTCGAGTTCACCACCCGCCGGGTCTTCGACCCCGCGACGGTCTACAAAAAGAAGTAAGATCATCCGGCGGTGGCCAAGGCCTGCAGGCACCACCAGCCCGGAGCCGCGCGCTCAGTAAATCTGCGGAATGAAAATTTCCTCAGGAATCGGGCCGCGGGTATATTCAGAGTGATAGACCCGCTTGGGCAGGCGGATCGGCGTGTGCTTGACCTCCTTGTATTTCACCTGGGTGAGCAGATGGTGGATGCAGTTGAGGCGCGCCTTTTTCTTGTCGACGCCGTGCACCACCCACCACGGGGCCTCGGGAATCTGCGTGCGCTGGAGCATGACCTCCTTGGCCTTGGTGTATTCCTCCCAGCGCTTGCGCGATTCCAGGTCCATCGGACTCAGTTTCCACTGCTTCAGGGGATCGTTGATCCGGCAGCGAAACCGGAATTCCTGCTCCTCGTCGGTGATGGAAAACCAGTATTTGATGACCTGGATGCCCGAGCGCACCAGCATCTTCTCAAACTCGGGCACGGAGCGGAAAAACTCCTCGTATTGCGCGTCAGTGCAGAAGTCCATCACGCGCTCCACGCCGGCGCGGTTATACCAGCTGCGGTCAAAGAGCACCATCTCGCCCGCCGCCGGCAGGTGCGCCACGTAGCGCTGGAAATACCACTGCGTCTTCTCACGGTCGGTCGGCGCCGGCAGTGCCGCGACGCGGGCGACGCGCGGGTTGAGTCGCTGTGTGATGCGCTTGATGACGCCGCCTTTGCCTGCGGCATCGCGGCCCTCGAATACAATCACCAGCCGGTGACCGGTCGCGACGATCCAGTCGTGCATCTTCACCAGCTCGCCCTGCAGCCGGAAAAGTTCCTTGAAGTAGAGGTTGCGGTCCGCGAGCTCGGCATGCTGCTCCAGCCGGCGCTCCGGAAAGTCGGGATCAATGCTCTCCCAGTCTTCACGCTCCATCTCGAGTTCCTCATCGTAATCGTCGATCAGCTCACGGCGCACCCGCCGCATGAGCTGGGCTTCCTGCGCGGTGGGATTGGCCTTGGCGGCTGGGTTCGGAACCGGGTCAAAGGGAGGATTGGTGGGCATGGTGGTGGACCGGAACGGTTTTCCGGCCTATGCAATTGCCGACACCTCGCGGGCGGTCAAGCCACTCGGGAAGTGCGGCGGCGCAATGTCACACGGCCGTAACCTGACCGGGTCGTTGCGGTGGCAGCCTTTGCGCGCTCAATCCAGCACCTGCCACCAGACCTTGTTGCGCAACATGTCGCCACAACCTGCTCCGGACACACCCTCGGTGTAGATCATGCCGGCACTGGCGGCGGTTTCATTGAAGCCGGTGGGTTTCTCCAGATTCGGCAGCCAGCGGGCTTCCTTGCGGTCACGCGGGGTGAGAATTTTTGGCACGAAGGTGTGTCCGCCATCGGTCGAGTTGAATTGCACCAAGGTATGACTGGGGTGGCCCCAGTAGTCCTCGCCATAGGCGTAGTCCACCACTGTGCAGACCACGACGGGCTGGCCCGCGCAGTTGAACACCACGCCGCCCTGCATGATCATCGCCTGGTTGCGCATGTCCGCCGGCAGGAAACGGTTCAGCTGGAGATGACGCCACCCACGGCCCTCCGGCAGCGGCGAGGCAAGAAAGGCATCGGCCGCCTCCTGAGTGCGGAGGCTGTAGGTGAGGTAAGGCACGCCGGCCGGGCTGACGGCCATCGAGCCCGTGTCGGTGATACGACTCTCGCGGGAATCGCACCGGACGACGGCGTCGAGGTGGTCGATCGTCGCCGGCAGTGTGAGCGGCGTGCCGTCGAGCTTTGTCCAGGTGCGCCCGGCGTCCGGGCTGGTGATGCACCCGACCTGCGTGATGGCGTCCATGATCTTGTTGTCATACCCGGGCATCTCGTAGACGCGGAACGAAAGGAACAGCCGCTGGTGATCGGGTGCCCAAGCCATCGAGGCGGCGAATTGGGAGTAGCCCGGATGGCGGCTCCGCAACACGTGCGACTGCTGGGTCCAGACACCGCCGGGAACCTTGGTCCACAGTTCCAGCTCCCACGGCTTGTCGTCGTAGCTGTGCCGGGCGGAAAGGATGAGTGTGCCGTCCCGTGCGCAAAGCAGGGTCGGATAGGTCAGGTGGAGGCCAAACTCCTGCATCGGCCCCCACTCCGAGGCGTCATTGGGCCGCACGGAACGATGGTAGCGGAACGGATGATGATGCGAATAATACACCACATGCAGGTAACCGGCGGCATCCACCGTAAGCGCCGGGCCGCCATGGTTGTCCGCCGCCTCCCCGATGGTCCAGGTCTGTGACCACAGCCCGGTGGCGTGGTCCAGCGTGCGGATTCTGATCCGGAATCCTTCCGGCGGTGTGTCGAGCCAGACCACATGGGTGCAGCCCTTGAACGTGACGATTTTGCCCGACTCAAGGTAAGCGGTGGCCCGGCCGCTGCCTTCGGTGGAGAGGAGAAACTGTTGCATGGGGTTCAGGGGGTTCAGGCCAGAGGGCCGGCAGGGCAAAGGACTGCAAAAAATCAGGGACTTGGCCGGCAATGATTTTGCCCTCTCCGTGGCTGCGTTCAACTGGCGCCGGGGGCCAGACCGCGCTCGCTGGTCTGCGCAAATTTGAGCATGCGTTGGAATTCAGGCGACGCCGCCTGCTCGTGCGCCGCCAGCTTTTCCAGCGCCTGCGTGCGGTTCAGCCCCTCGCGGTAAAGGATGCGGAAGATCTGCTTCACGCGCTCGAGTTGTTCGGCGGTATGCCCGCTGCGCTCAAGGCCGACCTTGTTGAAAGCGCGGACCTCCGCCGGCGTGCCGTCGGCGATGAAAAAAGGCGGCAGATCCTGCACGAGTTTCGCCATGGCCGAGAGCATCGCATGGGCGCCGATGCGGCAAAACTGGTGGATGCCCGCCGCACCGCCGATGACGACGTGGTCCTCGACGGTCACGTGGCCGGCCATCGAGATGACGTTGCTCATCACGATATGGCTGCCGAGCACGCAGTCATGCCCGATATGGCTGTAGGCCAGCACGGTGTTGTCGGCACCGAGCACGGTGAAATCGCCGTCATGGGTCGCCGCGTTGATGGTGACGTATTCGCGGAACACGTTGCGGTCGCCCGCGCGCAGACCGGGGCGGCCGCCGCGGTATTTCAGATCCTGCGTCTTTCCGCCGATGCAGGCGTAGGGGAAAACCTCGCAGCCTGCGCCGAGGGTCGTGAAACCTTCGACCGAAGCATGGTGATGCAGCCGCGTGCCTTCGCCAAGTGTGACCGCCGCGCCCACATAGGCGAACGGCCCGACCTCGACCCCGTCGCCAAGCTGGGCGCCAGGTTCGATCACCGCCGAGGGATGAATGCGCACGGCCATGGGTCAGGGAGCGGCGTTGATGTCCACGAAGCCAAACATCAACTCGGCCGAGGAAACGACATCGCCGCCCACGGTGCAGGTGGCCTCGGCCACGCCGATCTTGTTGCCGCGGCTCTTGGTGAGCTTGGCATTGACGACGAGCTGGTCGCCCGGGCGCACGGCGCGGCGGAATTTCACCTTGTCGGCGCTCATGAAGAGCGCGGTCTTGCCCTCGGTGTTGGCGTTGCGCAGGAGCAGGATGCCGGAGGCCTGAGCCATCGCCTCGATCTGCAGGACGCCGGGCATGACCGGCTCGCCGGGATAGTGGCCCTGAAAATACGGCTCGTTGATCGTCACGTTCTTGATCGCGACCAGTTCGGTGTCGCCGATGAACTCGAGCACGCGGTCGATCATGAGGAACGGATAACGGTGCGGCAGCATCTCGAGCACGCGCTTGATGTCGAGCGAGGTCTCGCCGGGCTGCGGGGTCTTGCCGGCGGTCGCAGCCTTCTTCCGCGGGCCCTTTTTCCGCTCCAGCAGCTTGTCAAAAAGCAGCTTGGTCAGCTCGGCGTTGATGGCGTGGCCGGGGCGCGTGGCGATGAGGTGCGCCTTGAGCGGCAGGCCGAGCAGCATCACATCACCAATGAGGTCGAGGATCTTGTGTCGGACGAACTCGTCCTTGAAGCGCAGCGGCTCCTTTGAGATGATCTTGTCGCCCTTGATGACGACGGCGCAGTCGAGCGACCCGCCCTTGATCTTGCCGAGCTTCAGCAGTTCCTCGATGTCCTCGTAAATCGTAAAAGTGCGCGCGGCCGCCACCTGGGTCATGTAGACCTCGGGGTCGATCGTCAGCGAGAGGTGTTGGGTGTGGATGCCGCGGTTGTCGGCCGAAGTGCAGGAGATTTTCAGCTGGTCGCAGGGCAGCGCGATGAGGGAGCTGTCGCCACGGGTCACCGACACCGGCGCGTCGAGGGTGAAATACTCGCGCTCCTTGTCCTGCTCCACCGGCTCACCCTCCAGAATGAGGTTAACGTAGGGTTTGGCGGAGCCGTCCATGATGGGCGGCTCGGAAGCGTTCATCTCGATGGCGACATTGTCCACGCCGCAGCCATGCAGGGCGCTGAGCACATGCTCGACCGTGTGAATCTTGGCGTGGCCGCTCTGGATCGTCGTGGCCCGGACGAGGTCCGTCACAAAGTCCACGCGTGGCTGCACCTCGGGGGTACCGCTCAGGTCGATGCGCCTGAAGACGATGCCGTGGTCCGCCGGGGCGGGCTTCATGGTCAGAGTGACCATCTCCCCGGTATGCAGCGCACTGCCTTGGATGGAGACCTCACGCGCGAGAGTGCGTTGTTTCATAGGGTTGCACTTAGTCTCAGAAGCGCGCGGGCCGAAGGGCAAGCCCCGAGATGGCACCGACCTTGACAGGGACGAAGCCACCCACTTACTCCAGCACCTTTAAACAAGAGAAAACCATCCAGAAAATCCACCGTCATGCCCGCAGCCAACGATATCCGCAGAGGCCAAGTCATCAAATTCAACGGCGAGGCGCACCTCGTCATGGAGACCCAGCACCGCACGCCTGGGAATCTCCGCGCCTTCGTCCAAGTCAAGATGCGCAACCTCCGCTATGGCAAGGCGCTGGACCAGCGTTTCGCCTCGACCGAAAACATCGAGGTGCTCCCCACCGAGCGCAAGACCCTCGAGTTCAGCTACGCCGACCGTGGCACCTTCGCCTTCATCGACCCGGAGACCTTCGAGCAGATCGAGCTTTCCGAGGAAACCTTGGGGGATGTGAAAAACTACCTTTCCGCCGGTGGCAAGGTGGAGGTGCTTTACGTGGATGAACTCCCGCTCACCGTGGATCTGCCCTCCACCGTGACCCTGAAGGTCATCGAGTCCGCCGACGGCATCAAGGGCGACACCGCCAGCAACGTGCAAAAGCCCGCCCGGCTCGAAACCGGCCTCATCGTGCAGGTCCCCCTCTTCATCAAGGAAGGCGAGATCATCAAGGTCAGCACCGCCGACGGTTCCTATCTCGGCCGCAGCTGAGCCGCAGGCACCGGCCTTTTTTGTTTGTCCGGTGGACGCGTAAGTCCCTCTCTGCGTCAGGTCGGACCGTCACGGGGACGTGCCGGCCCGACCTTTGCCTACCCCAGGGCTGCAACCGCCGCCCTATAGTTTTCTGTAGCTTCCTTGGGGCTGCTGGCAGCCAGCTCGAGGTCGTGCAGCAGCCCGTCCTTCAGGCCGTAAATCCAGCCGTGGACGGTGAGCCCCTGCCCGCGTGCCCAAGCATCGCGCACGATCGAGG
>CAJBES010000132.1 GCA_903952145.1 uncultured Opitutaceae bacterium
GGGCGTTCGGTTGCACAGGAGCCAGTAGAGGCCGAGCAGGCGGAAGGCCTCGGAAAATTCCGCGAAGACCACCGGCTTGCGCACGTAGCTGTTGGCGCCGAGGGCGTAGCTCGTCACGACGTCTTTCTCCTCGCCCGACGACGTGAGGATGACCACCGGCTGGAGCCGCGTGCGCGGATTGCTACGGATGCGGCGCAGCACTTCAATGCCGTCTATCTTCGGCAGTTTAATATCCAGCAGGACCAACTGGGGCTGATCGCTGAGGTCGCGGCCGGCGTGGGCCCCGGTGCCAAAGAGGTAATCGAGCGCCTCGACACCGTCGTGGGCCTCCACGATCTGGTTGGTGATGTTGTGCTTTTCAAACACTCGCCGCGTGAGCGCCACATCGGCGGGGTTGTCTTCCACCAGCAGGATGGTTTTTTCTTTCATGATGATTATGGGGTTAAGAATTCAGGAGTTTAGGCGGTGGGCTGAAGGCGGTGAGGAAGAAGGCTGCAGGCGGTTAGTCCTTGCGCATCGACCGTAGGAGGGCACCGAAACCGCGGCTCGTCTCATCTGAGTAGTCAGCCCGTAAACTTCCTCCTTCGGAAACGCTCTGGTTGCCCGATAGATCAAGACCGCAACTTCGTCGGCCAGTTCAAACGCCCTGAGTGTTGTGTGATCGCGCATGTGTTTTCTGCCAGCCTTCAGCCTGACAGCCTTTCGCCTTCAGCCTTTGTCCCCAGCTTGAAATAAAACGTGGCGCCCCGGCCGACGGCGCCCTCGGCCCACACGCGGCCGTCGTGCCGTCGAATGATCCGCTGCACCAGGGCCAGCCCGATCCCGCTGCCCTCGAACTCCTGGGTGCTGTGCAGGCGCTGGAACGCGCCGAAGAGTTTGTCCGCATACGCCATGTCGAACCCGGCCCCGTTGTCGCGCACGAAGAAGGCAGGAGTTGAGGGTTGAGGGTTGAGGGTTCGGGGCTGGTGGTTGTTCCCATCTCGATCTTTGCGCCCTCGCGTTTTCCGGTGAACTTCCAGGCGTTGCCCAGCAGGTTGCTCAGCACCACCTGCAGCATCCGCGCGTCGGCGTCGGCCGTCAGGGACGGGGCCACGACCAGTTCGACCGTGCGCCCGGGATTCGCGTGCTGCAGTCGTGCGCCCACCTCCTGCGCCATCGCGGTCAGATCCACGCGCTCGCGGTGCATCGCCTCCCGCGACAAGCGGGACAGGTTCAGCAGATCATCAATCAACTCCGCCATCCGCTGGCTGCCGGTCCGGATGAACTGCAGGTAGTTCTGCGCGCGCTCGTCCAGTTGCCCGGCGTAGTCTTCCGCCAGGGCCAGGCTGAAGCCGTCCATGGCCCGCAGCGGCGTGCGCAGGTCGTGCGAGACCGAATAGGAAAACGCCTCCATTTCCCGGTTGGCTGCCTCGAGTTCGGCGGTGCGGTCGAGCACGCGCTGCTCGAGACTGGCGTTGAGTCGGCCGACTTCGTCCTCCGCCCGCTTGCGCGCGGTGATCTCCAGCGTCAGTCCGCGGTTGGCTTCCTCGACGGCTTTGCGCGCTTCGACCGCTTCCTCCATCATGTTCAGGGCCGCGACCCGCGACGCCGCGAGGTCGGCAGTGCGCTCCGCGACCCCCGCCTCGAAAAGTTCGGCCAGCCGGCGCAACTCGATTTCCCGTTGCTTCTCCACGGTGATGTCGGTCGCGACCGCGCAGATCAAGGTCTCCGCACCCAACTGCAGCCAGTGCAGGCCCAGGCGCAACGTGACCGTGGGGCCGGCGGCGGCGCGGAGAGAAACTTCTCCCGAGCTGCTGCCGTTCAAGGCCGTTGCGATCAGACCCGCGAGGGCTGGCTGGTCCGCCGCCGGGAGGAAGTCCCGCAGCGCCGTGCCGATGACACGGCCCGGCGGCAGCTGCAGCATGGTCGCAAAAGCTTGATTGGCGTAAAGGATGACGCCATCGCGCGAGAGCGTCAGCGCGCCCTCGCTCATCTGCTCGATCAGCAGGCGGTAAGGTTCCAGCGCGCCTTGCAGCGTGAAGACCTGCGGACCCTGCGGCCCGGCGATCACGAAGCCATCCGCTTCACCCTGGCGGATGGCATCGAGTGTTTCTTTGGCTTCAGCCAGGCGCAGTCGCGTCTCGTCGAGTTCGCGGCGCAGTTGGCGGGTGATGTCCGGGCCGTCCGACATGGCTAGGTCTTCCTTGGTTTGAGGTTCAACGCCACCAGCACCCGGTCGGGGTCGGTGAGGTCGCCGATCAACCGCCGCAACGGTGGGGGCAGTTCCTTGACCAGCGTGGGCGCGGCGATGATCTGGGCGGCTTGCGCCCGCTCCGGCTGCTGACACAGGTCCACGATCTCCAGCTCATAGCGGCCCGCGAGGTGTTCTTCGCAAAGCTTCTTCACCGCTTGGACGGCTTTGAGCGACCGGCTGGTGTGGCCGGTCAGGTAAAGACGCAGGACATAATTGCCTTCGCCGGTTTGCGTCAGCGCCTGCTCGAACGCCGCTAGGTCGTCACCGGGTTTGGGTTTAGTTTCCATCGTTGCCTCCGGAGGCTCGGGGCCGCAGGTCCAGACCCACCAGCACGCGCTCGGTGTTCGAGAGATCGCCGATGATCTTGCGAATGGGGACCGGGAGTTTCCGCACCAGCGTGGGGACGGCCAGAATCTGATCGTCCTCGGCGAGCTGGGGGGTCTTCAGCAGGTCAATCACCTCGAGCACATAGCGCTCCTGCAAGTGTTCCTCACAGAGGCGCTTGAGGTTGGCGAACGCCGCCAGCGATTTGGGCGTCTGCCCCGCCACGTAGAGCCGCAGTTCCCAAAGCTCAACGGGTTCCGCCGGCGTGGTTTTCAATGAATCGGTTGTGGGGTTCATGAGGGATGCCTTCAGTTGAGTTTTTCTGTCGCCGCCGGAGCAGGCGCGTCGTCCTGCCGCTGCCGGCCCATTTCGACCCGGTCACCGGCCAGCATCGCGGCGCGCGCATCGCCCTGCGCAATCCCGCGTTTGAGTTCCGCTTCCTCCACGCCAAACTCCGCCCGGATGGCGGCGATCTGCGCCTCCACCGCCGCCCGCTTGCGCTCCAGCGCGCGCGACCGGCCGGAGGATTCCTGCTCGCGCACGAGGGACTGGGCTTCTTCCTGCGCCTCCAGCCCCACGCGTGCACTGCCGGTGAGCAGGGCCCCCGACGGTCCGAGATACACGTCGCGCAACTCCACGCCGTGGCCGGTCAGCAGGAATTCGCGCACTTGGTTGGAGTGGGCCATGCCGCGCGACTTCAGCAGGTGCAACACGCGGTTCCGCTCCGCCCCGCTCTCGATGTCCCGCAATAGCAGCCAGACGTCCATTAACGAGGATACCCCGGCCTCGGTGTTTTCCTCGGCCCGGCCGCCCGAGGTCAGGCTGGTGAACAGCGCGGTGATTTGCTGCTGCTTGAAGAAGTCAATCAGTCGCGTCAGCATCGCGGTGACCTCCGCGTCGCTCCCGAGCGCCGTGAAGTTCGTGATCGGATCAATGATCACGATCCGCGGTTGAAACGCCTGCACCTGCTTGTGAATGGTCACCAGGTGCATTTCCAGGCCGGACGTCGGCCGTTCCGCGTGAAAGCGCAGGCACCCCTGCTGGATCGCCTGTTCCAGGTCCAGACCGATGGAGCGCATGTTGCGGGTGATCTGGCTGGCCGATTCCTCGAAGGCGAACCACAGGCACCGCTCGCCGCGCGCGGCGGCGGCGGCGGCAAAATGCGCCGACAGGCTCGTCTTGCCCGAACCCGCCGTGCCCGACACCAGCACACTGCTGCCGCGATAGTAACCCGGACCGCCCATCATCGCATCCAGGCCCGGCAGGCCGGAGGACACGCGCTCCGAGCTGGCGACATGCTTGAGCCCCAGCGAGGTGATCGGCAGCAGGGAGATCCCGCCCTCATCAATCAGGAACGGATACTCGCTCGTGCCATGGCTGGAGCCGCGATACTTGACGATGCGCAGGCGCCGCGTGGACATGTTCTCGCTCACGCGGTGATCGAGCATGATGACGCAGTCCGCCACGTATTCCTCCAGCCCGTAGCGGGTCAGGCTGGTTTCGCCGCGCTCGCCGGTGATGATGGCGGTGACGCCCTTGTCCTTGAGCCAGCGAAACAGGCGGCGCAGTTCGGCGCGCAGGATGGCGGTGTTGGTCAACCCGGAGAAGAGCGTCTCGATGGTGTCGAGCACCACGCGCTTGGCGCCGATCCGGTCAATCGAGTGCCCCAGCCGGATGAACAGGCCCTCGAGGTCATACTCGCCGGCCTCCTCGATTTCGCTCCGCTCGACCCGGACGAAATCCAGCGAGAGTTTTTTTTGCGCGACCAGCACGTTGAGATCGTGGCCGAGCGAGATGAAATTTAGCGCCAGTTCCTCGGTGCGTTCCTCGAACGCCATGAAGACGCCCGGCTCACCGAACTGCGTGGCGCCGCGCACGAGGAATTCCATCGCGATGAGGGTCTTGCCGCAACCGGCGCTGCCGCACAAAAGCGTGGGCCGCCCCTGGGGCAGGCCGCCGCCGGTGAGCTGGTCGAGGCCCTCGATGCCGGTGGGCGACTTGGGCAGGGCGGGATGCGTTCTTTGATCGGTTTCGTTCATGGTGACTTCTCTTTCTGTGTTTTGCTGACTTCTGACTTCTGATCGCTGACCTCTGATTTCTGACCTCTGACTTCTGCCCCTTGATCGTTGGGCTTCGGCGTGGTCCGGACGACCTCAGCGGCGGCCGCATCCAGGAAAGCCAGCGGATACGGTCGCGACTGGCCGAGCTGCGCGGCGAGGTCGTTGACCTGTTGCTTGAGTTCGATGGTGCGCAATTCCCGGCCCGCCATGAGCCGGTTGAAGCGGGTCAGCTCTTGGTTGCGGGCGCGGAGTTCCTCGGTGTTCTGCCGCAACAGTTCCTCAGCCCGTTTGTGTTCGGTGATGTCCAGGAACACCACGATGCCCGCTGTGACCGCGCCCGCCAGGTTGCGGATCGGAGCCGCGTTGGCCAGCACGATCCGGTCATCATGTTCGGAGCGGCGGATGATGAACTCCCGCGTGCATTGTTCGCCAAAGAGGACCGCCCGCGCCAGCGGCACCTCTTCCTTCGCGAGTGGCGTTCGATCCAGATTCAACAACTTCCACGAGGCGACGTATTGGTTGACCTCCACGCCGGCGACCAATTTCCCCTCCGTCTCGCCCCCGATCAGTAGGCCGGCCTTGTTGACATAGAGCAGCCTGCCGCTGGGCGCGTCGGCGATGGCAATGCCCGCCTGGCTGTGATCCAAGGCCGCTTGCAGGAGGGCCTTGGTTTCGGCCAGTGCGACCTCCGCCTGCTTGCGCTCGGTGATGTCGATCCCAATGCTGATAAGGAACGGACGGTCATTGAACATCATTCGCCGCCCTGTCATCAAAAGCCACTGGAAGGCCGGCCCGCCCCGCAAAAGCACCCGCCCCTCGACCGTCTCAGCCACGTCGTTCTTTAGCACGTTTTCGATCCTCGATCCCACCAACGCGCGGTCGTCCGGATGGATGGTATCTATGGCGGAGGTCTGGGCGACCTCGTTGTCCGGTTTGCCCACAATCTCGTCGCGTTGGTAAGCGCTCCAACGGACGTATTTCCCAGTTTCATCGAGCATGTAGAAAGTCCCGGGAATACTCTCAATGATGGCGTTGCTGAGGGCTTGTTCCTGCTTCATCGCCTCTGACACCTCCGCCCGATCCCGATAGAACCGGATGTGCTGTTGCCGCCAGACCAGCCCCACCCCGGCGCCCGCGCCGAAGAGCAGGATGCCGACCATGGTAACCACCTGCCAAAGTCGCGCGCGCAGCGGCGCAAACACTTCCGTAAAATCCCGGCGGGCCACCAGGAACCATGGCGAATCCGGGACCGCGTGCAGCGCGGCCAGCACCGACGCGCCCCGGTAGTCTACGCCTGCCGCGATGCCTTCCTGCCCCAGGGCAGCCTTCACCGCCGGTATGGTGGTGTTGGCGAGCGAAAGGCGCAGCGTCAACGCAGTGTTTGTTTGAAACCGCAGTTCGTTCAGGAAGACGGCCTCGTTCCCTTCCCGGCGGACGAGCAGCGTCTCCGCTGTCGCGCTGGGCACGGGCCAGCGGCGGATGAACGGATAGAGATAGGTCGCGGGATCAATCCGCAAGATGAGCACGCCCAACGGCCGGT
Organism: uncultured Opitutaceae bacterium; assembly: GCA_903952145.1. Lineage (GTDB taxonomy): Bacteria > Verrucomicrobiota > Verrucomicrobiia > Opitutales > Opitutaceae > UBA2377. The sequence continues at coordinate 6,158 of CAJBES010000132.1, forward strand.
TGGCGTCCGTTTCGTCGCGGATCGGGATCAAGAGGGCCAGATAAACGCGCTGGCTCAGTTCGTGCAGGTAAAAATCCTGAAAGGCCGGCTGGTCCGACCGCAGGACTTCGCGCGCCCGCGCCGACAACACGGCCGCGACCGGCACTGCCGTTTCGGGCAGGGACAAGCGCACCCCGCCTTGAGCATCCAGCACGAAGACCCAGTCATACGGACCTTGAGTCTGGTATTTTCCGAGCCACACCTGCAACTGCCGCTGGGCGTCCGCATCCGCCGGCGACGCGAAGAACCGGCGCACCAGTTGGGTGAGAGCGGGGTTGTAGTGGAGGGTGGTGGCATCCCCCAACCGCTCCTTGCGCCATTGCGACAGCTCGCCGACTTTCAATTCCGCGATGGCGGTAAGTTGCTGCTCGGCTTCGGTGCGGAATTGCCGCTCGTAGTTCCGGTAGTAGAATATGCCGGTGGCGACAATGCCCACCGCCAGCAGCACGAAGATCAGCAGAAACAGCCAACTGGCTTGCGCGCCGGGTGCGGCCAGGGGCAGTGGTGGGCGCGGCGGAGTCCGGGCGGTTTTTCGGCAACGCAATCAGGACCAGCGCCGCGCCCAGCGCCGCAAACAAGGTCGCCGTGGGCAGCGCCATCATCGTCAGACCGCCCCAGCCATAGGTGCGGAGGGTCGGCGTGAAGTAGGACAGGATTTCAGCCAGCGCGATGGTCACCACCAACGCGCCGAGAGTTGCAGACGTGATCAACCTCCCCATTGCCTGGCGCGAACCGCGGGCGAACTCGAATCCCACTGCAAACAGCACGAAGCATAGCGCCGTGTCCGGTGCCATCCGGCCCGGATTTGAGGTGCCCACCGCACCCGCCGGCTCGGTGAACAGCCACTGGTCGAAACCCGGATTCCAGCCGAAGGCATATTCGCAGAGCGAGAGCAACCCGATCAGGCCCACCAGCAGTGTGCAAAGCCGGGAGAGACGGGAGACCAAGGCTGAAGACTGAAGGCGGAAGGCTGAAGACGGGCGGGATAATAGCAGCGCCAGGCCCACGAGGACGAAGCACAGGGCGGTGTTCGGCTTCATGCTCACCCAGTCGGGCCGGATGCTCTTGAGCACGGCGATGTGGAACGTCCAACCGACGAGGGCCATGCCGCCGACCACCAGCGCCAGCGTTCCCGCAAGCCGGCCGGCGAGCGGTCCTAACTGTGCCGAATGGGTTGTGCGTTCCGAGGTCATGTCATTTTTCATTCCGCGACTTTCGCACGAGCGTCTGCAGCAGTTTCTGCAGGCGCCCAGACTCCGTCGCCTTGATGAGGAAATGATCGGCGCCGGCGGCGAGGGCGGCCTGCCTGAGGGGCGGCAGATCATAATCCGAGAGCACAATCACCACCGGCGCAGAGGGGCGCTTGATTTGCTTTAGCGTCTGCAGGGTGGTTCCCGGCTCGGTTTGCAGATCGAGAATCACCACGTCGGGTTGCGCGGTCTGCACCAGCGCGAGCACCTTGGCCGGCTCCTGGACGCACCCCAGCACACTGACGCCATCGAATTCGGACAACAGGGCCGTGAGGCTATCGTTGACGGAAATCCCGCTGTCGGCGACCACGACCCGTAGCAGGGTCAACGGACGCACACGCGCTGCACCGGTCTTCATGCCCTCAAGGTAGCCGCTGGTCGGCCCGCCCGCGAGGGACGCGTGGCTGAAAGATCGTGTAGGCCGCGGCCTACAAGGAAAGGATGAAGGAAGAAGGCGGAAGGCGGAAGTGGGATTCAACTGGTCGGTGAACGGCTTCTTCTTCCTTCAGCCTTTAGCCTTTCCCTTCAGCCTTTAGCCTTCTTCGCGATGGTCGTGAAGATGGCGATGAGTTGGCGCGTTTCATCCAACAGGCCGGCCATCTTCGGCACCGCGACGCGACCACTCTCGACCAGGAGTTCACACCAATACTCGCTCTCGGCTATCTCCTTGAGTGAGTCGCCGACTTTGGCGGCAAATTCGGCTTTGGAGCGGCTGCGCGAAGCTTCACGGTAATTCGCGCCGACCGCCGTGCCTGACCGCAGAACCTGCCTCCCCAACACCTGCGCCACCGCGTCGTTTTTCGGCAGGTCCGAATACATTCGGATAATCTGCAATGCGTATTCCTTCGTCCGAATCTTCAGATCAGGTGGATCGTTGCTCATGTTTTATCCCTCTGCCTTTTGCCTTCTTCCTTTAGCCTTAAGCCTTAATCCTTCAGCCTTCGACCTTCAGCCTATCTCCATCACTTCAGCCCGTGCTCGACTGCGTAATGAACCAGTTCGACGTCGTTGCGCACGCCGAGTTTTTCCCAGATGCGGGTATGGTAGGTGCTCACGGTCTTCCCGCTCAGCGAGAGTTCCGCGGCGATTTCCTTGATCGAGCGCCCCGCCAACAGCAGGTGCAGCACGGCAAATTCCCGGTCCGACAACCGGCCGGCCGGAGAGCGGACGGACTGGCTGATTTCCGCCGCGAGGCGCTCAGCCAACGCCGGGCCGACGTAGCGCCCTCCCGCCAGCAGCCGGCCAATGGCCCGGACCAACTCCTCGGCCGCCGTCGCCTTGTTGAGGTAGCCACTGGCGCCGGCTTTCAAGACCCGCACCGCGATCTGCTCTTCGGGTGCACTACTGACCACCAGCACCGGCAGTTCCGGCTGCAGGCGCCGCGCTTCGTGCAGCACCTCCAAACCGGTGCGGCCCGGCATGAAAATATCCAGCACGAGCACGTCCCAGCGGTTCCGGGACACACGGTCCAGCGTCGCGGCGGTGCTGGCCGCCTCGCTGAATTGCGCGTCGGGAAATTCCTCGGCCAGGATTTGCCGCAGGCCCTTGCGCACGACGGCGTGATCGTCCGCAATCAGAATGCGCGGTGCGGCGGTGGTGCGGGGGAGCGGAGGGGAGGATCTGGGCGCGGTCATCGCTTCTCCATGAGCCACGGCGTCGGATTGCGGATCATCTCCACCAGTTTGCCTATGATCTGATCGTAGGCGGCATACAGGTCTTTGGCGACGGGCGCGTCGAGATAACCGCATTTGACGGCGAACTGAATCCACGTCTGGGTCTCGGCGGCTTCGCCTTCAGCGTCGTTGTGCTTGCTCACGAACGCAGCCGCGTATCGGCGTTTGCGCCAGCCTTCGGCGAGGTTGGAGCACACCGACCGCGATGACCGCCGCATCTGATCGGTCAACGAATACCGTTCTTCCGTTGGAAACTTCTTGCTGAGTTCGAACACCTTCATGGCCGCCTCAAAAGCCAGTCGGTAAACGTCCAACTCAAAATGGCTCCGAATGTAATGCTTCTCCATACTTATCTCCTCCGCCCCTTGGCTCCCCCGCTCCGGCCTTCAACCGGAACCCGCATTTCGATGACGGTGCCCGCACCCGGGTGACTCCGGATTTCCAGTTTTCCACCCAGCAACAACGCCCGCTCCCGCATGCCCACCAGCCCAATCGACCTGGGATCGCGCAACTGCTTGACGCGGATGCCGCGCCCGTTGTCTTCGACCCGGAGGAGCAATTGGCCGGCCTCCTGCCGGAGCGAAACCTCGACGTTGGTGGCGTGGGCGTGCCGTTGCACGTTGGTCAGGCACTCCTGCAGGATGCGAAACACCGCCGTCGCGGCATCGTGACCCACCGTCAGTTCGTCCGCCGGCACGCTCGCGTGGCACTGCACACCGCTGTGGTCCTGAAAGTCGCGGGCTTGCCATTCCACGGCGGCGCACAGCCCCAGGCTGTCCAGCACCACGGGCCGTAGCCCTGTGGCAATCCGTTGCACGCAATGCAGCACCCTGGCCGCCATCTGGTTCATCTCGGCGACGCGGGCCGCCAGACGCCCCCGGGCGGAGCCCTTCCCGAGTTTGGTCACCCGGTGCTGCAGCCAGACCAGGTCGATCTTCAGCCGGGTCAAGTCCTGGGCGAGCACGTCGTGGATTTCCCGGGCCAAATGGGTGCGCTCCTCCTCCCGCACCACCAGCAACCGGGCCGCCAGGGCACGCAAGTTCTCTTGGGAGACGCGGAGTTCCAACCTGACTCGCTTCCGCTCGGCGCTGTTCCGCTTCGCGGATGTCGTCCCAATTTTGGCCTTCGGTTGCCTTTGTGCCCGCGTTTTCAAGATACGGAGGGATGGATCTGATCCAGACCGTTTAGCGGGCGCACGCCGACCACCAACAACGCGACCCTGCCCGCAAGCGAAACCATGCGCACAACCTTGGCGGCTGGTGCGCACGGGTGTGACAGTCGCCCTGCCGATGCGCGGAGCATCGGCAGCGGAGGAGGTTTTTGAATGGCTCCGACCCCGGGCATGACTTTCGAGGGTTTAAAGTGCCGCGCAGTGGATATTGTGCGCGGTGACCACAAAGTAGTCTGGGTCACCGCCAATTGCCACAATTTAGTGCCAATCGCCCGGAACTTTTACACGCCTGGGTTTTAAATGTCGGCAGGTCTTCGCTGGTAGACGGCCAACGCGCCTACCAGCAGGGGCCTGCCACCCACGTCAAACCAAGCCGCCATTGATCCAGGGTGGACGGATACGTCCCTGTGCCCGGCAAGGCGCGCAGCGGGACCTGTGCGCCCACCTCCGGGCGGAATGTCCATCTAGCGCGTGGCACACCACCTGCATGTATAGCCCAACGCGGCGGGCCCGTCCTAGCCAAAGTCGTTGACCCTGCGCGGTGGGCCCCCCCCCCAGTCCAATTTCCTCCCGGATAGTTCATGGCTTTGGGAACCCTGGTATCAGGCGGGGCTGGTGGGTTCTGCCGGAGGTGAAACCGCGGGCGCGGGCGGTTCCGCGCCAGCCTTGAGGTGACGCTCCAGCGCCGCCTGCAGTTCGGCCAGGCGCATCGGCTTGCTCACGTAATCGTCCATGCCGGCGGCCAGGCATTTCTCCCGGTCGCCCTGCATGGCGTTGGCGGTCATGGCCACCACGCGCATCGGGGCGCGCCACCGGCAGGCGTGTTCATGGTCCTGCTCACGGTTGCGGATGGTCTGGGTGGCCTCATAGCCGTCCATCTCCGGCATCTGGCAGTCCATGAGCACCAGATCGTAATTGGCACGCGGCAGTGCGTCCAGCACCTCGAGGCCGTTGGCGACGACCTCGACCGTGCAGCCCAGCTTCTTCAGCTGCGCGACGGCGATTTTCTGGTTCACCTGATTGTCTTCCGCCACGAGCACATGCAGCCGTGGGAGGGGCGGGGCGGCCGGCTTCGTCGCCGTCGGCGCAACGGCCGCTTCGGTAAACGTGTCTTCCGCCTTGTCCTTGCCCAGGACATCGACGAGGCAGTCGAACAGGCGCGACTGCTTGACGGGCTTGATCAGGTAGGCGTCGAGGCCGATGGCCTGCAGTTCGTCGGCGCTGAAGCGATGGCCGAGCGAGGTCAGCATGATGAGCCGGGTCCGGGCGATGACCGGGTCGGCCTTGATGGCCTTTGCCAGCATCATGCCGTCCATCTCCGGCATCTGCATGTCCAGCAGCGCGAGGTCGTAGGGCTCGCCGGCGGCGGCCGCCGCCCGCAGGATCTTCAGGGCCTCGAAGCCGCCCGCCGCGCTGCCCTTCTGCATTTTCCACGCGAAGATCTGGTGGCGCAGGATCTGGCGGTTGGTGGCGTTGTCGTCGACGACGAGCACGCGGAGGTTGTACAGGTTGGTGACAGCCTTTCTGACGGGCTGGGCTGCGCCGGTTTGTTTTTCAAACCGGGCGGTGAACCAGAAGGTGGCGCCCTTGTCGGTGTCGCTCTCCACGCCGATCTCCCCCTGCATCAGACCGACGAGCTGCTTGGAGATTGCCAGGCCCAGGCCGGTGCCGCCATACTTCCGGGTGGTCGAGCTGTCGGCCTGGGTGAAGGACTGGAACAGCCGGCGCTGGACCTCCGGTGGAATTCCGATGCCGGTGTCCACCACGTTGAACCGCACCACCGCATGGGTTGCCGTTTCGCTCTCCAGCAGGACCCGGATCACGACCTCGCCGTGTTCCGTGAACTTGATCGCATTGCTCAGGAGGTTGGCCAGGACTTGGCGCAGGCGCCCCGGGTCGCCCCGCAGGCGCGTGGGCACCTCCGGCGCGAAGCCGTCGACCAATTCGATGCCCTTGCCCTGCGCCCGCTCGGCGAGCATGTCCAGCGTGCCCTCGACGGTCTCCACCAGATCAAAATCGAGGACCTCGAAGATGAGTTTGCCGGCCTCGATCTTGGAGAAATCCAGGATGTCGTTGATCACGGTCATCAGGTTCTCGGCGGAATTGCGCACGGATTCGGCGAACTGGCGCTGTTCCGGATCCAGCCGGGTGTCGAGCAGCAGGCCAGTCATGCCGATGACGCCGTTCATCGGTGTGCGGATTTCGTGGCTCATGTTGGCGAGGAAATCGCTCTTGGCCTGCGCGGCGGCCTGGGCGGCCTCCTTCGCCTGGCGCAAGGCCTCCTCCTGCTGCTTCAATGCGGTGATGTCAACGAGCGCGTTGAGCTCCTGTGTCAAGCGGCCTGCCGCGTCGCGATAATGCCGGCGCGTCAGCCGCACCCACGAGATCCGGCCGTCCGGGTGCAGGTAGCGTTTGTCCAACGTGAACTGGTCGATCTCTCCCGTCTTGACCCTGGCCACGAGGGCAGCCTGCCGGGGCAGATCATCGGGATGCGTCCGGCTGAGGTAGATGTCCGGCACCTTGGCCTCCGCGGCGCTGATGCCTGTCAGTCGCATGTGCTCCGGGTTGATGATGCGGGTCTCGTTCTGGTCCTGCACACTCCAGGAGAGACCGACCGGCACGGACTCGAAGATGAAGCGGAAGTGCGCCTCCTTGCGTGCCAGTTCCTCCTCCGCCTGCTTGCGTTTGGTGAGGTCGGTGAGGATGGTCACGATCCTTTTCTCACCCGTGACCGGGTCGGTGAAAAACCGGCTGGTCAGTTCCGCCCACTGCACGCGGCCATCGGGGTGAAGGTAACGTTTCTCCACCGTGTAGTGGTCCACTTCGTTGTTGTGAAACTTTTCCGCCGCCGCCAGCTGCAGGGCATAGTCCTCCGGGTGGGAGGCCCGGGCAAACGCGCCCGGCACGCTGGACTCCGCCACGGGCACGCCCGTGATTCTGGCATGCTCGGCGTTGGCCAGCACGCTTCCGCCGTCTGCCGTGAGTGAAATACCCACCGGGGCGTGGTCGAAGACGGCGCGGAATTTCGCCTCGTTCAGCGTCAGCGCCGCCTCGGCCTGCTTGCGCTCGATGGCGCTGGCGATCTGGTGCGACACGTAGAGCAGCAGCTCGAGTTCCTTCCCGGTCAGGCGTGCCGGTCCCGCATAGATCTGGATCGCGACCACCCCGATGCTCCGGTTCCGGGAGATCAGGGGCACCCCCAGCCAGTCCTGCGGCGGCGTGCCGACCAGCGAGATTTTCCCGGTGCCATGCATGTCCGCGATCATCTGGGCGGTGAGCAACAGGGGCTGGCCGGTGCGCAGGACCAAGCCCGTGAGCCCGTTGCCCGGTGGGTGCGGCGCCGGCACAGGGTCAAGTTCATCCACAAAGTAAGGGAAGCTCAGCAGGTCGGTGGTCGCATCATGGAGCGCGACATAGAAATTTCGCGCCGGCAACACCGTGCCGACGATTTCATGGAGCCGGCGAAACAGCGCCGGCAGGTCCTCGGCTTCATGCGCGGCCTCGGAGATCCTGAGCAGCGTCGTGTGCGTCAATTCCGCGCGCTTGCGCCCGGTGATATCACGAATGAGGCCGACGGCCACCCGCCTGCCGCTCGTTTGCATGGCCGACAGCGACAGCTCGAGGGGAAACTCCGCGCCGTCTTTGCGCACGCCGGCCAGTTCCAGCGTCTGACCGAGCGCCGCGCCTTCACCAGTTTGGCGCCACTTGACAAAGGCCTCGCGATGGGCCGGCAGAAACCGGCCCGGCGCGACCAGTTCGTGGAAGTTCCGGCCGAGCATCTCGACCGCTGCATAGCCGAATATCCTCTCGGCCGCCGCGTTCCAGAATGTCACCTGACCCTGCTCATTCAGCATGACAATGGCGTCCTGCGCGGCTGTTGTCAGCACGCGAAACTGCGCCTCACTCTCCTGTAGCGAGTCCATCACCCGCGCCCGTTCCCGGTAGAATCGCAGGCTTTGCCGCCGCCAGACCAGAGCCATACTTGCGGCTGAGCCTGCGATCAGGAGGCCCACGATCAGGACTGTCAGCCACAGTCGCTGGCGCAGCGGCGCGAACAGTTCCGCAGCATCCATGCGGGCCACCATAAACCATTGCGAGCCCGGGACCGCCCGGATGGCCGCGATCGCCCGCTTGCCCTGGTAGTCCCGGCCTTCCACGATCCCGGTCCGGCCCAAAACTGCCATCACGGCCGGCACATCTTTTTGGTCCAAGGGGATGCGCAGGGTGAGCGCGGTGTTCTTGCGAAACCGGAGTTCGTTCAGGAAGATAACGTGGTTGCCTTCGCGGCGGACGAGCAGGGCCTCGGCTGTCTGACTGGGCATCGGCCAGTGTTGAAGCAGGGGGTAGAGGTAGATGGACGGATCGAGGCGCAGTTCGACCACGCCCAGCGGTCGGCCGGCGTCCGACTCATCGAAGAGGGGAACCATTACCTGGCCATAGACGCGGTGATTGATTTCGTGCCGGTAAAAATCCTGCAGCCCCATTTGGCCTGTCCGCAGGACTTCCGCGGCTATTCGCCGCGTATCGGAACTGGCTGGGCTCAGTCGATCGGGCATCGAAAGGCGCGTGCCCCCTTGGGTGTCCATCAGGCGAAACTGATCATAGTCGCCGGACTGCGGAAATTTGCCCAGCCAGCTCAGCAGCTGGCGTTGCGCCTCCGCGTCGGCTGGTTGTGCAAAGAAGCGGCGCACCAGGGCGGAGAAGGCGGGGTTCTGGAAGAACAGGCGGCCGTCATTCAGCCGTTCTTTGCGCCACTGCAACAACTCGTTGGTCTTCAAGTTGGCGATGACGTTCAGCTGGTCCTCCAATTCAATGCGGGCATGCTGGGCGTAGTTCCAGTAAGAGGCATAGCCGATGCCGATGATCCCCGCCACTAGGGCGACAAAGGTCAGGAGGAGCGAACGCGGAAACCTGGATTGCAGGGTGAACGCTCCGGGCGTTGGGGGCTGGGTGGGTTGGTTCATGGCTGAATTTCGTCGAGCAATTTTCGCACGGTAGTCAGCAGGGTTTGGGGCCGGCAGGGTTTTTGAACAAATTCGTAGCCGCCGGAAAGCCCGGGAAACCGCTCCATGGTATCGCGCTGATGCCCGCTGGTGCAGATCACCTTGAGCCGGGGATTTTCGGCCCGCAGTTTCGCCGCGAGTTCCAGTCCGGTCATCTGGTCCTCCAGCACCATGTCCGTCAGGAGCAACTGGACGCGCGGGCCGTGCCATTGCCACGCTTCCAGCGCGTCTGGGCCCGAGCCGGCCTGCAGCACCCGGTAGCCCTGTGTCTGGAGGATGGCCACCGTGAACTCCCGGACCGCCACATCGTCTTCCACGAGCAAAATCGTCTCGTGGCCCGCCCTGGCGCCGGCTCCCGGCGCAGAGGCGGATGCGGCCACCGCCCCCGGCGGAGCCACCGGCAGGAACACTTTGAAACTTGCTCCGGCGGGGACGACGTTTGCCGCCGTCACCCAGCCGCGGTGCTGCTGGACAATGCCGAATACGGTGGCCAGCCCCAGCCCGATGCTCCGGCCTCCGGCCTTGGTGGTGAAAAACGGCTCGAAGATCCGGGGCAGAATTTCGAGGGCGATGCCACCACCGGTATCGTCGGCCTGGAGCACGACGAACCGCCCCGGCGGGCGGTGCGGTCCGTCTTGCGCGGAGTCACCCGTGATTTCCACCACCTCGGTCGTGAACCGCAGCCGTCCGCCGGTGGGCATGGCGTCACGGGCATTCAACGCGAGGATGACCAGCACCTGTTCCAGCATGCCCGGGTCTGCGAGCAAGAGGGGCAGACCTGGGGCGAGTCGGAACTCCATGGAAATCTGGTCGCCCAGCACCCGGCCCAGCACGCCGGCGGTCTCCGCGATGAGCGCATTCAGATCCAGCGGCACGGCATGCGGTGTCTGCTGCCGGCTGAAAATCAGCAACTGGCGCATCAAGCTGCCGGCCTTTTCGGCCGCCGCATAAATCTGCTTCAGCAGTTCCTGACCATTGGCGTCATGATCCGCCGCGTCCAGCAACACCCCGGCCTGGCCTCTGATCACGGTGAGCAGATCGCTGAGCGCCGGGGCAATGCCCCCGGCGACTTGCGCGAGTGCTTCCATTCTTTGGAGATCAACCCCGGCGTGGTCGGAGGCGCCTGGCGGCAGGGGCGAAGGTCCGTTGGGAGCAGTATCCGTATCCGACTCAGGCATGGTGTTGCTTAGGTTCTGACCGGTCAGCCGCGCCAGCGCAAGCTGGTTGGTGGAGCGGCCGGGAGGTTTTTGTTTTGGAAGAACTGGAGCCGCGCCGTCCTCGGCGCGGAGGAGGGGAAGGAGCGCGCCGAGGGCACCCCATCCCCGGCAGTCCTGATCAAAACTACGGACGCATGCAGTTGAACTCGAATCACAGCGAAGATGCGCCAACCAAATGGTGCCACGGTAGGCCACCCGCTTGCGGGCGCTTTCCCAAGCGCGAGCAAGCTCGCTGCCTAGGGCGAACTGCATGACTATGGCACTGGAGGCGGGTGCGGTCGGGCAGAGCGCCGGACTGCACTTATGGGGGCGGTTGGCTAAAGTCGTGCTGGAACGGCCGCGGGCCGGGGTGCTCGGTCGGTTGCGGCAAGTGCAGCCAGCCAGCTTGCCGGCGCCCTTGTGGCGCGGGCAAGCGGTGAGCGGAGGTTGGCCCTCAGCTTTTCTCCGCCAGTTCCGTCCCCGGGTTGTCGGCGGGCGGGAGGTTCTTCCACCAGTAGCGATAGACCCCAGCGAGGCCGATGCAGAACAGGGCCGCGGTCCACGCAAATGCCGTCCAGGAGCGGATCATGAACTGCATGGTGAGCAGGAAGAATGCGACCTGGGCCAGCATGATGAAGGGTACGGCGAGGAGGTCGTTGCGGTGTTCGCGGTCCATGGCCGTGCGGGTGTCCGTCGCCAGTTCGGCGCGCAGCGGACCCCAGGCGCCGAAGGGCCGGGTGGTGCGGTAGAAGTGGCGGAGGGTCTCCGGGTCGGTGGGCGGCGTGAGCAGTGAGATGACGATGGTGCCGGCGAAGGACAGCGCGGACATGAGCAGCAATTGCTGCCATTCCACCATGTGGCGGGCGGCGAACCACTGGATGAGGGCGCCGGCGCCGCCCAAGGCCGTGCCGCCGACCACGCCCCAGCCGTTGCAGCGCCACCAGTAGAGGCGGAGCAACTGCGGGGCGAACATGCTCGCGGAGAGGCTCATGACGATCCAGGCCCAGAGCTCGTTGATGCTGCCGGCGTTCACGCCCATCCAGAAGGCGACGGCGAGAATGAGCACGGCGGAGCCGTAGGAGGCGAAAAGCAATTCCCGGGTGCTGGCGCCGGAGCGGAAGCGGTCCTTATAAATGTCGTTCACCATCATGGCGGCGGCCTGGTTGACGGTGCCGGTGAGGGTGGACATCATGGCCGCGAGCATGGCGACGAGGAAGAAGCCGCGCAGACCGGACGGCACACTGTTCAATAATACCGCCGGGAGGATCTGCTCCGGATTGACCGTGCCGTACACGCTCACGAGCGGCAGTTTCTCACGCCACTTCGGCCCAAGCACCGTTTCCAACTCGGCGGCAACGCCCGGCGCGGCGGCGGCGGGCTGGTTGATGATCTCGCTGGTGACGTCATGCCAGAAAGCCTGCGGGGTGTCGGGGTAATGGCGGCGCACGACGGCCGCCGCCTGCTCGAGCGCCACGGGCTTGGGGAAGTAACTGTCGACGAGGAACACGCCCAGCACCGCGAAGCTGATCATCAACGGCCAGCGGAAGCCGATCAGCAGTCCCTGCAGCATGGTCTGGAGCCCGCATTCGCGGTCGCTGCGTGCGCCGAAGTAACGGCTCTCGGCGCCGGTGCCGAGGCCGCCGATGATGTTCCGCAGCAGGTAGAACAGGGCGAACATCAGGAGCGACTCGTAGATCTCGTAGCCGCGCGGCATGGTGGTGTGCGCGTGCGGTATGCTGGAGATCCAGTAGGCGTTGCCGGTCACGCGTTCGGCCACCGCCCCAAGGGTCGCAAGATCCGGCGTGGCCTGCCAGGCGATGAAGCCGATAAGGAAACAGGCTGCGATGATGATGAGGCCCTGCACGAGATCGGTGAGCACCACGCCGTAGAAACCCGACAGCATGGTGTAGATCGCACAGATCACGATGAGCACGGCGGTGACCAGCATCGGCGGGTAGGAGACGAACTGCCCCATGAAGAGACTCGTGCCGCGGATGAGGTAGGCGAGCATGCCGATGCTCAGCGCCACATTCATCAGCGCGGTGAGCAGGCGCATCCAGCCGGCGGCGCGGTTCTGGCCGAAGCGGTACATCATCCACTCGGCGGCAGTCATGCAGCCGGAACGCCGGTGCCACTTGGCGGTGAAGGCCATCATGAAGGGCAGGATGAGCGCCACGCCACCGCGAAACTCGATGAACAGGCCCCGCGGCCCGAGCAGGTAGAGGAACGAGGTGATGATCATCGTGCCGGTGAGGTCGAACCAGTTGACCATGCCCGCCATCCCGAGCAGGTACCAGGGAAGCGAGCGGCCCCCGAGGTAGTATTCGTTCAGACTGCGGCTGGCCTTGCGCGTCATGATCACACCCATCACAAGCGTAATGGCGAAGTATGAGACGATGATGACGAGGTCGGTCGTGCTGAGGAGCTGCATGGATCAGGGGTTGGGGAAGTTGTCGCAGAGCTAGGCAGACGGACGGGCCAGGGCAAAAGAAAAGCCCATGGCCACGGCGATTGTTCATTGCGGCGAGCCGTGACCGTCACACGCCACGTGAAGCCCCACTCCGGCCCAGTGGCGTGGCGCCCGGCGGAGGCATCAGCGCCGGTAATCATGGCTAGCACATTTGCTCAAAACGTATTTGCGCAGTGCTTTCCGGGGCGCCTTTCTCGCGGTGGACGGATTCCCTGCGGTCACAACCGGCCGTCCTCCCTATGAGCATGACATCCAAACAACGGGTCAGCACAACCCTGGCCTGCCAGCAGCCCGACCGCGTGCCGATCGATTACTTTGCCAACGCCGACATCGACCGCCGCCTGAAGGTCCATTTCGGCCTGGCGTCCGACGATGGCGAGGGACTGTTGCGCGCGTTGCAGGTTGATTTTCGCGGGGTCCATGCGCCCTATCGCGGACCCAAGCTGCACGCCGACCTGCCCGAGCGCGGCGTGGTGGTGGACGACTGGGGCATCCATCGCATCTGGATCGAGCACACCTCGGGCGGTTACTGGGACTACTGCGATTTTCCCCTGCAGGAGGCGACCGAAGAGGCGGTGGCGGCGTGGCCCATGCCCTCGCCGGATGACTACGACTACGCGGCCGTGCCGGCGCTGTGCCGGCAACACGCGGAGTATGGCGTTTACACCGGCGGCGCGGGGCTGCCGGATGTCATCAATGGCAACGGCATGCTCCGGACCATGGAGCAGACACTCGTCGATCTGTTTACGGATGATCCCGCCGGGATGCTGCTGACGCGTCGCCGTGTAGAGCTGCAGTGCGAAGTGCTGCGCCGGACGCTGGAGGCCGCGCAAGGCGGCATCGACTTCGTCTGGATGGGTGAGGATCTGGGCACGCAGATCGGGCCGACGATCAGTCCCGACCTTTACCGTCGGCAGCTCCGGCCGCTCCACCAGCGCGTCGTTGACCTCGCCCGTGCCTTCGGCCTGCCCACGATGCTGCATTCCTGCGGCTCGAGCAGCTGGGTCTACGAGGATTTCATCGCCATGGGCATCAAGGCGGTCGACACCCTCCAGCCCGAGGCGACAAACATGGAGCCCGCTTATCTGAAATCACGCTTCGGCGGCCGGCTCGCGTTTCACGGCTGCATCAGCACCGCCGGCCCGGTCGCCTATGGCACTCCGGCCGAGACCGTGGCGTATTGCCGGCGGACCCTGGACATCATGATGCCGGGCGGCGGCTACTGTTTCTCGCCGACGCATGCGCTGCAGGACAATTCCCCCACCGAAAATGTCCTGGCCATGTATGCCACGGCGCAGGAGCACGGCTGGTATTGAGTTATTCCGGAGCTGAGGTCTAACCACGGATGGGCACGAATCCGGTCGTCGGATTTCAAACCACAGAGTATCGACCACGAAGATCGCGAAGGGGAGAAGGGAGATGGGTTTTTGAACCACGGATTACATAGATGATCACAGATGGAAGGGATTCAATCCGTGCCGATCAGTGTGATCCGTGGTTAAAGGTGCTTTTTGTGGCCAAGCTTCATGAATTATCCGGCTCCGCCGGGAAAACCTTTTCTTGCTCCGCAACTAGAGTCGTTTTTCATCCGCAGCCAAACGCGGCGGCAACGCAAAGACAGACCCAGCTATGAAAACGACCCCCAACGACAAGATCCAGTTCATCCTCGGCCGGCGGAGCATCCGCGCTTTCGGACCGGGTGCAGTCAGCGAGGACGAGGTTCTCCAAATCCTACAGGCGGCCATGGCGGCGCCTTCGGCGGTGGCCAAGGATCCGTGGCGCTTCGTCGTGATCCGCAGCCCGCAGATGCTGGCGGCCATCGCCGAAGTCCTGCCCAACGGCCGGATGCTCGCCACGGCCCCGCTGGGCATCATCGTCTGCGGGGACAACCGCATGGTGCACGACGGGAAGATCAGCTACCTGCTGCAGGATTGTTCGGCGGCCATCGAGAATCTGCTGCTGGGGGCCCACGCGTTGGGTCTGGGGGCCTGCTGGCTGGGGGTGCATCCGCGCGAGGAACGGGTCATGCAGTTCCAGGAACTGCTGGGACTGCCTTCGCCGATCATACCCATCGCCGCGATCGCCATCGGCCATCCGGGCGAAACCAAGGAGCCGCGCACGCGCTACAACGGCGACTATGTGCATTGGGAAAAATGGCGAGAGAAAGCCGGATCCTAGGACCACGAAGGACCACGAAGGAACACGAATTGACACGAATGGAAACTGAGAGGTCCGCAGCCGGTTGCTGGACCCACGGGAAAGGGTAACAGGAGCAGCGGTGATTAACTGACGAGGGTAAAGTTGGGATCCTTGAGGAGACGGTTGAGGACGATGATCATCTTGCGCATGACGGTGGCTCAATGCGTCACGAAAGACGTTAGGATGTCAGAGTTTGTATTCAGGGATTTTAAGCCACTCGCCTTCCCGGAGTGCGGATTGATGGGCGACGATGCCGGCGACGGTCAGATTCAGCGCCATGGCGATGTTCACAAGGGGCGTGCGGTCCTGGAGAATGGCGCTGA
This sequence comes from uncultured Opitutaceae bacterium, assembly GCA_903952145.1. Taxonomy (GTDB): domain Bacteria; phylum Verrucomicrobiota; class Verrucomicrobiia; order Opitutales; family Opitutaceae; genus UBA2377. The sequence continues at coordinate 21,482 of CAJBES010000132.1, forward strand.
CAAACTCGTTCATCAGAGGGCCATGGGAACCCCCGTGGTGACCGGAATAGGGCCCGGAGACTGATGGCGGGACCGGCGGGCGCTTCGTGTCGGGCAGGTTCTTGGCCAAGCCTCTGTATTGGCCGTAATAGGAGCCTCTTTGCCCTCGGATGCGGCCCATTTCCCCGCCGGTGCCGGGGGTGTCCCAACTGACGGCCATGCGCGCCATGCCGCCTTCGCTGGTGTGAAACAGCGCAATTTCCGTCCCGAACGGATTCCGATAGGGATTGTTGGCCGGTTTGAAATCCTCCATGATGCTGGGCATGCCCAGGCAGGAGACCTTGGTGAAGGTTTCCCCCGTGACGCAGTGGTAATAGGCGTTGGAATGGGTCGGATACCATTGCGGCGGAAGCCCGATGCGCCAGCCCTTGTAGGAGTCGATCGGCTCGGACATGTAGTGGAAGTATTCACCTTCGGCATAGACCAATTGGCCCAAACCGCCTGCGCGGTAGATTTCCCGCATGGCGTGCAAATCCGCGTGAAAGGCCGAGGTCTCGAACATCATGTATTTGAGACCGCTGGACTTCACCGCGGCCCACAATCGGTCGGCGTCTTCGAGGGAGCCAAAGACGGCGGGCACCGCGGTCGCGACGTGTTTGCCGTGCTGAAGGGCCTCGAGGCAGTGCCGGGTATGGCTCGGTGCGTCGGTGGCGACAAACACCGCCTCAATGCTGGAATCCTTGACCATGTCTTCGAGCGAAGGATAGGTCTTGGCGCAGCGACACTCCCTGGCCAGCGCGTCGCGGCGTTCGGTGAAAAGGTCGGTGACGGCGACGACCTCCACATTCGGATGATCCTGAAATCCGAAAGCGGCTCCGAATTGGCAGACGCCATAGCCGGCAATGCCAACCCGGATTTTGCGATCTGAAAGCGGCCGCCAGCCCTTGGCGGCATCGGGATCATCGGCGGGCCGTTCGAAGCCCTGAATCCTGGGCGTTTCTGCACCGCGGGCTTTCGCGGATAACCCGAGGGTGGACGCACCCAAAATCGTGCCGGCAGATTGAAGGAAGCTGCGACGTGATTGGAAGCGTGTGCCTGGGGACGGAGCTCGCTCAGGCGTGGCGTCATGGGCTGGGGTGTTCATGAAGGTGAATTGCCCACGTTGGTCCCGGAAGGGAAGCGGGAATTTCCGCAGACTGGGATTGGGCCGAGAGCCAGGACATGAGCGAGTGGAGGCCTGCAGCCAAGGCCGGAAGATTCCTTCCTAATGCCATTCGCCCTGAGATTAAAATGCTTGGATAATGAATGCAGGCAGGCGTTCGCTGGTGGACGGCCGAAGCGCCTGCAAGCAGGTATCTGCGAAAGAGCAAATACGGTGGGCGATGGGCATAAGTTCCAGATAAAGACCCAATCCATGCTCATGGTGAAAAGCTGGAACACGGAATCAACACCCCGGCTGCGCTTTCGTTTCCCGCTTTCCTGTCTTCCGTATTCGACCACGGCAGAGAATGTGAGACAGCCAACGATGCAACGGGCAGGATCGGCCTGCGGCTATTTCAGTTTTTCGAGCGAGGCGGCGGCCTGCTTGAAGGCGGGGTCGAGCTGGAGGGAAGCCTCGTAGGCAGCGCGGGCGGCGGCCGGGTCGTGGCGCTTTTCGGCGATGTTGCCCAGGCGCCAGTGGACGGCGGCGTGCGGGGGTTCGTCCTTGGCGGGGTTCAATTCGAGGCAGCGGCGGAGATGCTGCTCACCAGCGTCCAGTTGCTGTCCGCTTTCCGCCGCGAGGCGGCCCAGGATGTAGTGGGCGAGGTAGGCATCCGGTTCGGCCTGCACCAGTTCCCGGGCAACGGCAAAGGCCTCGTCGAAGCGCCGTTCACCGGCGTAGAGCTGGCCGAGTATGAGGCCGCCGCGCCGGGGGTTGCGTTTGCGGATTTCCTCCGCCTGGGCGTAGGCCTTGGGCATGCCGCCGCCGAGGAAGCCGGGGGCCTGCCGGTAAAAGCTGATGAGGCCGTTGCGCGCGTCGAGGCTGTCCGGATCGAGCTCGAGGGCCCTTTCCAGGGCAGCGCAGCATTTCTTGGCCAGACGGATTTGGGAAAACATGCCGGCCTTGCGGGCGGCACTGCCGTAGGCACCGCCGAGCTCGGCAAAGTAACCGGAGTTATCCGGGGCAAGTTTGGTGGCCTGCTCGAGCTGGGTGATAGCCTCGGCGTAGTCGTCGAGGCGCAGGGCAATCATGCCGAGAAAATAACGGGGCTTGGCGTTGACCGGTTCGAGGACGGCGAGGTCTTGGAAGGCAAGCCTGGCCTCGGGGAATTTCTGCTGCTTGTAGAGGGCAATGGCCTCGTCGTAGGTGGCGGCGGCCTGGAGCAGCGGGGCCAACAGAAAGAGCAATAATGCAAGGATGCAGCGGGGCATGGGTGGATTAGTCAGCCGCATCCCGACCCCGGTGCGAGCAAAAGGTGCCGGTGCGGAAGCGGGCGCAGACGAGCTGCGCCCCTGCAGGATCGCCTGCAAACAGGCTCCTAGCTCCGGATTCGTGCCCATCCGTGGTTAAGCCTCAGCCTTGAGAAATCGCCGGCCAGCCGCCGTCGCCAAAGCTTTGGCGGTCCAAGGCAGGCTCCCGGGGAAGGAGGCCTATTCGTAACGCAGGGCCTCGATGGGATCGAGCTGGGCGGCTTTGCGCGCCGGATAGAAGCCGAAAAAGATGCCGACCGCGGCGCTGAAGAAGAAGGCGATGATGATGGCGTCGGTTGAGACGAGCGTGGCCCAGCCGTTGAAATGCGTCATCAGTTTGGAGGCACCGATGCCGACGAGGATGCCGATGGTGCCGCCAAAGGCGCTGAGGACCACGGACTCGGTGAGAAACTGCAGCATGATCTCGCGGCCATGCGCACCGATGGCGAGGCGGATGCCGATCTCGCGGGTGCGCTCGGTGACCGACACGAGCATGATGTTCATGATGCCGATGCCACCGACGACCAGCGACACGCCGGCGATGGCGCCGAGCAGCCACGTCATGGTGCGTGAGGTCGCGGTGGCAGTCTGGGCCAGCTCGACCTGGTTGCGCACGGTGAAGTCGGGATCGCGTTCGTTGCGACGCTGCTGGAGGAGATCGGTGATCTGCTGCTGGATGAGGGGCATCTGCCCGGGCGAAACCGCCTGCACGATGATCGAGTTGAGGTTCTTGTGATGCGTGACGCGGCGAAGGTGGCTGGTGTAGGGGATGATGACGGTGTCGTCCTGGTCCTGACCGAAGAAATTGAAGCCCTTGGGGGCGAGGATGCCGAGGATCTTGAACGGAATGTTGCGGATGCGGATGGTCTGCCCGAGGGGATCTTCGTTGGGGAAAAGCTGGTCGGCGACGGTCTTGCCGATGACGGCCACCTTGCCGTAGCTGCGCACGTCCTGCTCGGTGAACATGGACCCGTCGCGGAGGGGCCAGATGCGGATATCGAGGTATTCGGGGCTTTCGCCCATGATCGTGGTGTTCCAGTTCAGGCCATTGGCCAGAACCTGGGCGCGGTCGCGCAACTCAGGGCTGACGGCGATGACCCCGGAGATTTCACGCAGAATGGCCTGGGCATCCTCGGGCGTCAGGCTGCTGGCGGAGCCCCAGCCGCCGCGCATGCCGCCGCTCATCGAGGTGCCGGGGAAAACGCTGATGATGTTCTGGCCGAGACTGGCAATCTGGCCCTCCACCTGGGCTTTGGCGCCGTTGCCGATGCTGACGGTGGCGATCACGGCGGCGACGCCGATAATGATGCCGAGGGAGGTGAGGGTGGAGCGGAGGATGTTGCGCCGCAGGGCCCGGAAGGAAACGATGAGCGTGGAGGTGATGCGCATGGTTCACGTGGGTGCGACCGCGGTGAGCTTGGCCTCGGCTTCAGCGGCGAGAATCCGCTGCATTTCGGTTTTGGCATCAAGGCGCCGGCCGACCGGGGTATCGCTGACCACGTGGCCATCACGCATGACCAGGTTGCGCCGGCAGTAGTTGGCGATGTCGAGCTCATGCGTGACCATCAGGATGGTGATGCCGGCAGCGTTGAGCTGCTGGAACACGCCCATGACCTCGACGGAGGTTTTGCTGTCGAGGTTGCCGGTCGGCTCGTCGGCGAGGAGGATCTGCGGCTCATTGACCAGGGCGCGGGCGATGGCGACACGCTGCTGCTGGCCGCCGGAGAGCTGGCTGGGGAAATGGCCGGCGCGATCGCTGAGACCGACGATTTGCAGGCAGTGGAGGGCGCGCTCGCGCATGGCCTTCCCGCTGACATGGTGCCGGCCGTAGAGCATGGGGAGCTCGACATTCTCAAGGGCGGTGGTGCGGCTGAGCAGGTTGAAGCCCTGAAAGATGAAACCCAGCTTGTGGTTGCGGATGTCGGCGAGTTCGTTGCGGTCGAGGGCGGAGACATTGGTGCCGTCGAGCAGGTAATTGCCGCGGGTGGCCCGGTCGAGGCAGCCGATGAGGTTCATCAGCGTGGATTTGCCGGAGCCGCTGGCGCCCATGATGGCGAGAAAATCGCCCTGGTGGATTTCGATCGTGACGCCGCGCACGGCGTGGACCGCCACCTCCCCGGAGTCGTAGGTCTTGTGGATGTCCTGCAGGTGGACGACGGCGCTCATAGAGTGGGGCGCGAGGGCTCAGAAGCGGCGCGGGCCACCGCCGAAGGGATTGGACGCCGGGGTGTTGGTGGTCGTGGCGCCGGGAATGATGGCGCTGCTGATCAGTACATCGCCCTCCTTGAGCCCCCCGATGACCTCGGTGTTGACACCGTCGGAAATGCCCAGCTTGACGCTGGCAGGCTCGGGTCGGGGGCTGTCCGGGGTGCCGCCGAGCTTGTAAACCGTGCGTGTGGTCACGGCCGGCTGTTCACTGGAACCGGCACCGCGTTCACGGCCGCCGAAGCTGGGGAGCACCAAGCCGCGTTCCTTGGCGAGTTGCGCCATTTTTTCGCGCACTTCGGGCGAGGGCGGGCCGGAGCCGCGGACGAAACCAGCCTCGGCCATCAACGCCAAGGCCTGCTCGCGCGTGGCGGTGACAGGCTCGACGCCAGGAGCAGCAGCGCCAGTCGTTACCGTGGGGGCAACGGGTTTGGCGGGGAGGAGGAGTTGCTCGGGAATGCGGGCGCGCAGGGCACTGTTGGCGATGCGCAGGGTGTTCTCACGCTCGGCGATCACGATGGAGACGTTGGCGGTCATGCCAGGCTTGAGCTTCGAATCCTCGTTCCGGACCTCGATGATGGTCTGGTAGGTCACCACATTCTGCTCGGTCTTGGGCGAGTTGCGGATCTGGACGACGCGGCCGCGAAACTGGCGGTTGGGAAAGGCATCCACCGTGAAATTGACGGGCTGGCCGACCTCGATGGTGCCGATATCCGCCTCGGCGATGGCGGCGTTGATCTGCATTTTGGTGAGGTCGTTGGCGATGATAAAGAGGACGGGGGCGTTGAAGTTGGCGGCGACCGTCTTGCCGGCATCGGTCTGGCGATCGATGACGATGCCATCGATGGGCGAGAAAATGGAGCAGCGGGCGAGGTCCACCCGGGCGTTCTCCACCGCGGCCTTGCGAGTGAGGAGGGCGGCGTCGGCCTGGGACAGCTGGGCCTCGGCCTGATCGAGTTCCTGCTGGGAAACGAGATTGCTCACCCGGAGGGCGCGGGTGCGGTCGGTGTTGAGCCGGGTGAGCGTATGGCTGGCCTCGGAGGAGGCGAGGTCGGCCTCGGCCTGGCGCAGGCGTTGCTCGTAGGTCGAGGCGTCGATTTTGGCGATGAGCTGGCCACTTTTGACCGGAGAGTTGTAATCCACGAGCACTGCGGTGATGAGGCCGGATACCTGGCTGCCCACCTCGACAGAGGTGACGGGTTGCAGGGAGCCGGTGGCGGTTACGACCTGGGCCAGGGTGCCGCGACCCACCGTGGTGGTGGTGTAGACCGGCTTGGCGTCCTCGACTTTGTGGAAGTAATACCAAGCGCCGGCGACACCGCCGAGCAAGAGGATGAAAACGATGAAACGGGTGTAACTACGGGACTTGGCCATGGAGTATGGTTTAGAAGTGAAAGGTATTCGGCCGCGAGCAAATCAAACCGCCAGTATTCTGAAGACAGTTCGCGCCTGCACCCCAAAGACGCCCGGCACAAATCCAAGTAACAGCAGAAAAATAATAGTCGGACGCCGGGCCGAAAAATAGCTGACTCAGTGACCGTAGGCCTGTTTCAGGGCGGCGGCAACGTTGGCCGGGACAAAGTGCGACACATCGCCGCCATATTTGGCGACCTGCTTGACGAGGTTGGAACTGGTGTAGCTGAACTGCTCGTTGGGCATCACGAAGATGGTCTCGATCTCAGGCTGCAAGTGGCGGTTCATCAGCGCCATATTGAACTCGAATTCAAAATCGGAAAGGGCGCGCAGGCCGCGGATGATGGCCTGGGCTTTCTGGGCGATGGCGAAATCCACCAGCAGGCCGTCGAAGGTGGTCACGGAGACATTCTTGAATTGGGCGACATTCGGGCGCACCAGCTCAAGCCGGCGCTTCGCGCTGAAGTGGGGGCCCTTGCCCGGGTTCTTGGCGATGCCGACGGTGACGTGGTCGAAGAGTTTGGCCGCCCGCGCGAGCACGTCCAGGTGACCGTGGGTGATGGGATCGAAGGTGCCGGGATAGATGCAGTGGCGCATGATGTCATCGGCGACCAAAGACCATTCAGGGGCGGGTGGCGAATGTCTTTTCTGGCATAAGGCGGTCCGCCGTATGCCCCTCTCCGCTATTGCATTTACGCGGCCGGCGTGTGTTTTTCGCGGCGTCCTTGCGCTTCAACCTGCCCAATATCCTCACGCTATCCCGGGTGCCCGCGATGTTTGTCATCGTGGGCCTGATGTATGCCGAGTTTCCCTGGGCCGCGACGATCGCCTTCTGGCTGTTCATCGCGGCGGCGCTCTCGGACTGGTTTGACGGCATGCTCGCCCGTTCCAGCGGTCAGGTGTCCACCTTCGGACGGTTCATGGATGCGGTCATCGACAAGGTGATGGTCATCGGCCTGATGGTCGCGCTGGTGAACGGGGACTACTTCATGGGCTATCGCACCACGGCGATGCTGCTGGTGCTGGCCATCATCGGCCGCGAGTTTATGATCTCGGGCCTGCGGATGGTCGCGGCGAGCAAGGGCGTGGTGGTTGAGGCCGATGCTGGCGGCAAAGTGAAAACTTTCCTGCAACTCAACGCCATCGGCTGGTTGCTGGGCACCCGGATGCTGACCAATGACTTTGGCGAGCTGTTCAACGGCGACGAACACTGGCAGGTGGCGGCGGTGCACAACGTGGGCCTGGGCTTTTTCGTGCTGTCGGTGGTGCTGACGATCTCATCGGGTTACACCTACTTCCGACGCCACGGGCATGTGGTGAAGGATTGAAACGATGCGTTTGCAGCAACCGGTCTGGCCCCGTTTTTTGCCGACTGACACCGTGCTGGCCTGCGCGACCCTCGGTCCCATCGGCCGGACACTGAAGGCACCCGGGACATGGGGCTCGGTCGCCGGTCTGCTCTATTTCACCGTGATTTTTTATCCGCTGGGATGGATCGCCGCGGTGTTGCTGGGTGCGCTGGGTGCCTATGTGGCCGTGGCGATCTGCGGCGAGGCGGAGTTCCGGCTCGGTCGCCGTGACCCGGGCGAGGTGATCCTCGACGAGTTCGTGGCGATGCCGCTGTGTTTCCTGGGCTGGCCGGCGCTCATCGGGCCGGTGCCGCCGTGGGCGGTTTTTCTGACCGGCTTCGCCCTGTTCCGGCTGTTCGACATTGCCAAGCCCTTTGGCATTCGCCGGCTGCAGGACCTGCCTGCCGGCTGGGGCGTGGTGGCGGATGACATCGCCGCGGCGCTGGTGAGCTGCGGCGTGATGCACCTGGCCCAGTGGCTCTGGCGGCACTACGGCGGGTGAGGCGCATTATTGCCGGAGCACGGTACAGGAAAAAAAGCGGCCGGTGGTTTTGCCGGCGTGGGCCTGAAACCGGACGGTGATGTGCTCCTTGCCGCGGGTGAGCGCGGCGGGCACCGGATAATCCACGGTGCTGAATTCACGCGGCTTCAAGCGATCAAGGACCTGCGTGGCAAAGACCTGGCCGTCCACCATGATGTCGTAGATGCGATCACCGGTGTCGTTGCCCCAATATTTGCAGCGTAGAAGCAGTGGTGCGTCGGGATCGGATTTGAACTCGGCGCTGAACCAACCGCCATTGACGGCTTCCCGGGCATGCACGCCGCGCATTTCGTCGGAGCGGGATCGCTCGCCGGTCACCGCATGGTCGCGCTCGGGCTGTATCTCGCCAAAGTTGATGGAATCCACCCGCCGGGCCTCCTCGCGGGTGCGTGCAGCCTCCGCGGCGACAAGCCGCGGACCTTCGGTTTTCCATGCCGCCGTGGTGTAGGTTTTCCAATACACGGTGTAGCGCTGATCGTTGAGGGCGTAGAGCGGGGACAGCACCACGTCATGCGGCCAGCCGGCGGATTTTGTGCGGAAATGCAGCGGGCGTCCGGGCACCGGTTCGAGCCACGCGGCGGGATCGGCGCTGTCGGTGACAAGCACGGGAACGAGGCCGCCAGGGATGGGCCAGTAATCAAATTGTCCGTGGCGGTCGGGCGGCATGTCCTGCCGGCCCAGTTCACCGGCCAGTGCCACGGGACCGAAGAGCACCGCGACCGTGCCCGGATCGTCGACGGCCCGGTGCAAATGCAGGTTCATCGGTAAGCTGAGCTCGACGCGGTCGCCGTCCTGCCAGACGCGATCGATCACCGCGTAGCCCTGCGGCGTTGAAACGACCGCTCGCGACTGTCCGTTGATTTTGACGCGGATGCCCCGGGTGGCCCAGTACGGCACGCGGAGGTGCAGGGCGAGCGGCGTCGGACTCGCGGCGCGGATCAGGAGGGAGGTGGCATCACTGGCAGGGAAGTCCGTTTCCTGGCGCACGACTAGGCCCTTAGCGGCCCAGGTGAGTTCGGACGCGATGAACAGATTGATCCATAGGTCGTTCGTCCCGTGAAAGTAGATGCTTTCGCCGTAACGGGCGTGATTTTCCATCCCCGTACCGGTGCAGCACCACCAAGAATCCTCCTGCGTGCAAAAGGAGCGGAAATGGCCGGGTTTGAGAGCAAGGAACACCATGGTGTTGCCCGTCTGCCCATCGATGGAACCCAGGATGTGGTTGAAAAGCGCCCGCTCGTAAAAATCCATGGCCTCGGCGTCAGGTTGCCAGGCGAAGACGTGACGCGTGAGCTTGAGCAGGTTGTACACGTTGCAGGTCTCGCCGGACCTAGCTGCGAGGTGGGAGGCTTCCTCTCCGAGCGGGAAAAGATACTCGTCGTCGCTGTTGCTGCCCGTGACGAAGGACCGGTGGCGGACAAGCTGCTCCCACCCGAAACGGGCGGCCTGGGCGTAACGGGTCTCCCCCGTCAATTCGTAGATGCGGGCGGCACCGGTGAGTTTCGGGATCAGCGTGTTGGCGTGCTGGCCGGTCATCCGGTCGTCGCCGTTGACGAGCGGCTCCAGCACCCGCGCGTGCCAGAAGCGGCGGGCGAGAGCGAGGTGGTCGGGGTTGCCGGTAAGGCCGTAAAGATTGGCAAAGGCCTCGGCAATCCCGCCGTGTTCGACCTCAAGCGTGGCCTGATAGTGCTCCTCAGACATGCGGTCGGTCCCGCGCTTGGCCCAGGTGGCGAATTTCGTGGCAACCTCGATCGCCTGGGTGTTGCCGGTTTCGTTGTGCGCATCGATGAGTCCGGCCAAGGTCTTGTGGACGTTGTACCACGGCACCCAGTCCTGGAACGGTCCGCCGGCGAAGACATCATCGAACAACTTGCGCGGAATGCCACCCACATAGCCGTCGCCATGGGCCGCCTGAATCTCGGCGAGGCAGGCGACGATGTGATCAACGCGCAGCCGGTATTCAGGCTTGCCAGTCGCGGCATACATCTGGGCGCAGGCGGACAGATAATGGCCCAGACTCTGACCGCGAGGCCCATGACCGGCGGGATTGCGCAGGTCGAGATCCTCCCAGCCGCCGTAGCGCTTCCTGGTCACAGGCAAACCGACGACTTCGCGGAAGGGCACGAGCAGGCGATCGGGGTCGGTGGCCAAGAGAAAGATTTGATCGGCGTCCTGGGCCACCTTGAACGGTCCCGGCAGCAGTCTGACGGCGCCGAGCGGGAATGCCTGTGCCGGCGTGGGAATGGCATCAAGCTGCGTGGTGCCAAGCAGAACCGTGCTGGTGACGGCCAGCATGATGACACCGAAAAGGGCGCGGGAACCGTTTGGGAATGGCAAGGGGAAGGCTGTTTTTGCCCGCACCGTAAGTCATCCACTTTGGGCCAGGAAACAATTCTCCGCTTTTACTACCCGTATGATGCGGCAATCCGCACGGCTTCAGCCCGTGCGCTCAGGGCAGCGCTTCCAGGTTCTCCGCCGGCACGCGGACGTGCAGGCCCTGCTGCAGCACGTCCACGGAGATGACAATGCCGGCGGGGTTTTTGGCATCGTCCACGTAACCTTCCAGCCCGTGCAGCGGACCGCCGGTGACCTTGACGCGCCGCCCCTTGGTGAGCAGGGGCAGCAGGCTGAGTTCAAACCCGGAGGCCACGATGGCTTTCACGTCGGCGAGTTGCCGGAGAAAAGTCGGCTCGTCCAGAACGGGAATCGCCCGGGCGAGCAGGTCCTGCTGGTAGATGCGGGCTTTTTTTTCCGCGGGCATCCGGGCGAACACATAGCCGGGAAAGAGCGGCTTGGTGAAACGCTTGGTCTGTTGCCGATAGCGGCGCACGCTTTGCACGAGCGCCAGATAATGTTCAAAACGCTCGGCGGCCATGAGCGCGGCGAATTTCTTTTCGCAGCGCGGCCGGGTGTGGCAGACCAACCAGATCTGTTCAGTGGGGGCGGTCACAGGGCGTCCGCGCTCAGAGTTGTTTGAGCAAGTGCAAGGCCTGGATGTAGCCCGGGAAACCCTGGCCGCAGATCAGCGCGCGGCAGGCACCGGCCGTCATGGAAGTGCGGCGGAATTTCTCCCGCTTTTTGATGTCGGAAATATGGACTTCGATGGCCGGGCGGTCGGAGGCGGCGAGGGCGTCGCGCAGGGCGATGCTGGTGTGCGAGTAGGCGCCGAAGTTGACGATGAACGCGTCGATGCCGCCATCGGTGAGGGCGTGGATTTTGTCCACCAGGGCACCTTCATGGGCCGACTGGAAGAACGTGGTGGTAAACCCAAGCTTCTTCGCCTCGGTGCGGATGAGCTGCTCAAGGTCCTTGAGGGTGGCGCGGCCGTAGATCTCGGGCTGGCGCCGGCCGAGCCGGTCGAGGTTGGGGCCGTGGAGGATGGCGATGCGTTTCATGGGAAGATCAGAGCGGGTTGTCTGTGGCGATGAACTCCCAGGGGAGGCGGAACTTCCTGGCGAGTTCAGCGGCGAGGGCTTTCACGCCGTGCACCTCGGTGGCGTAGTGGCCGCAGAGGTAGAGGTTGAGTTTTTCCTCCTGGGCACGGTTGAAATGCTCCTCGCGCAGCTCGCCGGTCACCAGCGTGTCGGCGCCGGCGGCGGCGAGCAGGGGCAGGGCGCTGTTGCCGCTGCCGCTGCAGAAGGCGATTTGAGCGGGACGGGCGGAGCCGAACTCGATGGCGACGACGCGCGGATAGAGTTTCTCCAGCCGGGTCCGCAGGGCGGAGCGGGTGAGCCGCGACGGCGCGATGCAGCCGATGTCGCCACCATCGGCGGGAATGAAGCCGCGCGCGGGCTTGAGGCCGAGTTGGCGGGCGAGGAGGACGTTGTTGCCGATCTGCGGGTGCGCATCGAGCGGCAGATGACTGGAGTAGAGCGCACATCCGCCCCAGATCAGCGTGGCAACGCGGTCGAAGGCCGGACCGACAAGGGGGCGGGGCATATCCCAATACATGCCGTGGTGGACGATGAGGAAATCCACGCCGGCGGCCACGGCCCTGGAGAAGGGCTCAAGGCCGGCATCGACGGCGGCACCAATCCGGGTAACGCGACCGGGATTGGCGACCTGCAGGCCGTTGAACGAACCGGGGTAATCCGCAAAGGCGGACCGGCGCGTGCGCCGGTCGCAGTAGGTGACGAGATCGTTGAGCGTGGGCATGGGAGGCGGAAGGCTACGAACCACTCCAGGGAAGAAAGGGATGGATTGCGAGAACGAGAATGATTTTCAGGCCAGGCCGGGCGGGCAAAGGCGCGCACCCTAGCCGGTGCCAAAACTGTCCAGGCAGCAATCGTCACCAGCGACGGGCGGGAGCGAAGCGGGCAGTTCGGGCTGAAGCCGGCGCAGAATCATGGAGAGGAAAGATTGCCCGCCGGCGCGCGGAGGTCCAACATGGCCATACATAAAGCATGAGCCCATCCCCACGAAATCCCGTTGCCCTGATCGCCTTGGCGGCGGCAAAATTCCCGCGCCGGCCCTCTTGGGACGAGTATTTCATGGCGACCGCGGTGCTCATGTCCACGCGTTCACCGTGTGAACGCCTGCAGGTTGGTTGTGTGGTGGTGACGGGAGGTGAGCGGCGCAACCGGCTCGTGGCCGCCGGCTACAACGGTTTCCTGCCCGGCTCACCGCATGTCTCGCGGGTGCGGAAGGGCCATGAACAGGCGACTGTGCATGCGGAGCAAAATGCGATCGCCGACGCAGCCCGGCGCGGCAGTTCGGTGGAGGGATGCATCGCCTACATCACGCATTATCCCTGCATCAACTGCGCAAAGATTCTGGCTTCCGCGGGTATTGCCGAGATCCGCTACCGGCAGAACTACACCAATGATCCGCTCGTTGCGCCCATGCTGACCGATGCGGGGGTGAAGATCCTGCAATTGGAATAGCCCTGACGTCAGTCCATCCCATGCACGAACGCAGCCCCAGGACAACGGAGAGCCTCGCCGGTTCGCTCCTGCTGGCGCACCCGGTGCTGCGCGACCCGAATTTTCGGCGCACCGTGATTCTGCTGTCGGAGCACAATCCCGACGGCTCGATGGGCGTGGTGCTCAACCGGCCGCTGGGCAAGCGGCTCGGGGAGCTGAACGGCGATTTCGCCCTCGGTCCGCTGACGGGAGTGCCGCTTTTTCTGGGCGGTCCGGTGCATCCGGAGCAGCTGATTCTCGTGGCCTGGGAGATGCGGGAGGACGGTTTCCGCCTGCATTTTGGACTGGAGCCTGAAAAGGCCGGCCAGTTTCTGGCCGAAGCCGGAACGCAGGTGCGCGCCTTTCTCGGCTACTCCGGCTGGTCGCGCGGCCAACTGGAGAAGGAGCTCCGGCAACACACGTGGGTGGTGGCCGACATTCCGGGAGATCTGCTTGAGGGGGCGCAGGATAACATGCTTTGGCGGGAGATACTGGGGCGGGAAGGCGACGAGTGGCGGCTGATGGCAGAAGAGCCGGAAGACACCAGCCTCAACTGAACGCCGTCCGGATGGACATTTCAGTTGACAGGGGTTGTGGCGCTCTCTGTTTTCCACGCTTTTATGAAAGTCGTTTCCTCCATCAAATCCGCCAAGAAGCGTCACCCGGCCTGCCAGGTCGTGCGGCGCAAAGGCAGAATCTACGTGATCAACAAGGTCGAGCCACGCTACAAGGCCCGCCAAGGTTGATTTAACCCCTCTTTACCGCCGTGAAAGCCGAAGGCCATCCCACACTCAACAACGTTTGCTTCCTCGATGTCGCGACCGGTAAGCGTTTTCTCACCAAATCCACGCTGAAGTCCACCCGCAAGGAGACGATCGAAGGCATCGAATATTTCGTCCTGCTGCGCGACGTGACCATGGATTCGCATCCCGCCTACACCGGCGAGAAGCGCCTGGTCGACACCGCCGGCCGCGTGGAAAAGTTCACGACCAAGTTCAAGCGCAGCGCCAAGAAATAAGCCGCCGCCGCACCCTTATGAGCCCTCCGCCAAAAGCGGAGGGCTTTTTTTGTCGGCGATTCAGCAATGCGAGTGCCGCGGATAGTGCCGGTGGCCCCGCCCCGTCATTCCGGGAGGGTCTCCACGGCCGCAACACCTGCAGTCAACGGCAGGCAGGGGCGTCGGGTCCGTCCGCGTCATGGCCGGACAAAATCCTTTCCACCGCGGGTTTCGTGTGTTTGGTCTGCGGCAAAGTTTCCAACTGGCCCACATTTATGCGTATCCGCGCCTTTCAAGGTCTGGTCCCCGTTCCGTCACTCGTCTCCGGCGTGGCGTGCGTGCCCTACGATGTCGTCAACACCGCTGAGGCGGCGGCGCTCGCCGCGGGCCAGCCGCACAGCCTGTTGCACGTGGACCGCGCCGAGATTGATCTGCCGCCGGACACCGACCCCTACAGCGATGCGGTCTACGCGAAGGCGCGGGAAAATTTCCAGCAGCTCCAGCACCATGGCGTCCTGGTGCGTGAAGCCGGGCCCTGCCTTTATCTTTATCAACAGCAGATGGGGGCGCACACGCAGCGCGGGCTCGTGGCCTTGTGTCACGTGGAGGATTACGACACAGAGCTCATCCGGAAGCACGAGAAGACCCGCAAGGACAAGGAGGACGACCGCACGCGGCTGATTGACACCCTCGGGGCGAACACCGGTCCGATCTTTCTCGCGTATCGCGACGAGGCGGCGGTGGCCGCACTCGTGCAGGCGGAGGTCCGGAAGTCGCCGCAGCACGATTTCACCACGCCCGACGGCATTCGGCACACGGTGTGGCGGATGGCGGGCGGAGCGGATTTCATCACGGCGTTCGGCCGGGTGCCTGTGACCTATATCGCGGACGGTCATCACCGGGCCGCCAGCGCCGCGCGCGTGGCCCGACTGCGCCGCGGCCGCAATCCGCAGCACACCGGGACGGAGGAGTACAACTGGTTCCTCTGCGTCATCTTTCCGGCCGCCGAACTCAAGATTCTGCCCTACAACCGGCATGTGTTCGACCTCAATGGCCACACCCCGGCGGCTTTTTTGGAAAAAGTAAGGGCGGCCTTCGGTCTGGAAGAAAACGCTGCGCCTTCACCCGCAGCCGGCGGCCGGGTGGGCATGTATCTCGACGGGAAATGGCATGGGCTGCGCTGTCCGGTCGACGCCGGGGCCGATCCGGTGGCGCGGCTCGATGTGAGTGTGCTGCAGGACAGGCTCCTGGCCCCGCTGCTGGGCATCGACGACCCGCGCACCAGCAAACGCCTCGATTTTATCGGTGGCATCCGCGGCACCGCCGACCTGGTGCAGCGCGTCGATGCGCAGGGTGGCGTGGCGTTTTCCCTTTATCCGGTCACAATTGCGCAACTCATGGACATTGCCGACGCCGGCCAGATCATGCCGCCGAAGAGCACCTGGTTTGAGCCGAAGCTGCGCTCCGGGCTCTTCATCCATACGTTTTGATGCCTGGGCGGGGTACAGCCGGCCGCGGAAGTCTGTGCGCGAAACGCGAAATGATTGACCTTCCGGCGGGTTTTAACGCCGTATGAAAACGTGGTGGCTCCGGCTCGGGCCGGCGCCACCGTCCGCTCCACCTCACACCGCCACCCCCGTTCCATGATCCTGCGTTTCATGCTCCTGCTGCTTGCCCTGTCCGGACCGGCCTGGACTCAGCTCTCCGCCTCGCCCGCAGCCGGACCGGTGGCGGACATCTTGCCGGTGCCGCTGGAAAGCTACGCGCCGGACGAGGCGGGGGCGACGCTCTGGCAGGTGCTCCGGCACCGGATCACGGCGGAGCCGCTCAACCTGGCGGCCTCCCTGATTTTTCTCCTGGCGGTCGTGCATACCTTTCTGACGGCCAGGTTCCGGCACTGGGCGCACCAGGTGGAACTGGCGCACGGCCAGGCGCGGCAGGAGCGCCGCGAATTGCAGCCCGACCCGGATGAGGATGGCTGGCCCGACGAGGTGAGCTTCAAGGGCCAGGTGCTGCATTTTCTAGGCGAGGTCGAGGCAGTCTTCGGCCTGTGGGTGCTGGTGTTGGCCGGGGCGATCACTTGGTTCAAGGGTTGGGGCGCCACCATCGCCTACATCGGCGAGCATGTGCGCTACACTGAGCCGATGTTCGTGGTCATCATCATGGCCATGGCCTCGACCCGGCCCGTGCTCGGCTTCGCCGAACGCTGCATGCGGATCGTGGCGACCATGGGCGGCGGCACGGCGGGCGCCTGGTGGCTTTCCATCCTGATCATCGCGCCGGTGCTGGGTTCGTTCATCACCGAGCCGGCCGCGATGACCATCGCCGCCCTGCTGCTGGCGCGGCAGTTTTACGAACTCAAGCCCTCGCCGAAATTCGCCTACGCCACGCTGGGGCTGCTGTTCGTGAGCATCTCGGTGGGCGGAACCCTGACGCATTTCGCCGCGCCCCCGGTGCTGATGGTGGCGGCGCCCTGGGGCTGGACGATGTCCTACATGTTCACCCACTTCGGCTGGAAAGCCGTGTTGGGCATCGTGGTCTCGACGCTGCTGCTCTACGCCTGCTTCCGGCGCGAACTGGCGCAATTGGAGCAGGCGCGGGTGGCGGCGGCGCAGAACCACCCCCGCCGCCCGGAGCGGCCGATCCCGCTCTGGATCACGGTCGTGCAGCTGCTCTTCATGGCGCTGACGGTGTATTTCGCCCATTACCCGGCCCTGTTCATCGGCGGTTTCCTCTTCTTCCTGGCCTTCGCGCAGGCGACGGCCCACCACCAGAGCAAACTCGACCTGAAGCCGGCGCTGCTGGTGGGTTTCTTCCTCGCCGGGCTGGTGATCCACGGCGGACTGCAGGGCTGGTGGATCGCGCCGGTGCTCACGAGCCTCGGCGAAATCGAGCTGTTCCTCGGCGCCTCCATTCTGACTGCCGTCAACGATAACGCCGCCATCACTTATCTCGCCACACTGGTGCCTGGCTTTACCGAGGAACTGAAATATGCAGTCGTGGCGGGTGCGGTGACCGGCGGCGGCCTGACCGTGATCGCCAATGCCCCCAATCCGGCCGGTCAGTCCATCCTCAATCGATTTTTCCCGGATGGAATCACACCGGGCGGACTGTTCCTTGGCGCGCTTCTGCCAACGGTCGTAATGGGTTTGTGCTTCATGCTGCTATGACTTGGGTGCCGCTCGGCACGCTCAGCCGCGCCGCGCGTGGAACAATTTGGCGGAAGCCGGGAGGCAGTCGAGCAGGCTGCAGCCAACGACTGACGCGCCGGCGCCAGAACGGGGTCTGCCAATGGGTGACTGCCCGGGGAGGGCGAAACCAGACAGCGGGCAGCGGCCCGGTCGAGCCTACCCTGAGGCTGCCGGGGGTCTGCCGGTGGCGTGGCTCAGGGGAAAAGTCCGCGGGCGATTTTCGCGTCGGCCACGCGCTGGATGCCGAGGGTGAGGGCGGCGAGCCGGCGGCTGAACTTGAATTTGCGCTTCTGGAATTCCACTGAGTCCTTGGCCCGGTCGAGAATGGCGAAAAGTTTTGTGAGCACTTCCTCACGGGTCCAATAGAAGTTCTGCAGATTCTGGCACCATTCGAAGTAGGAGACGATGACCCCGCCAGAGTTGCAGAGCACATCAGGGATCAGCTCAATGTCTTCGCGCTCCTCGATGATGCGGTCGGCCTGGAAGGTGGTGGGACCGTTGGCCCCCTCGGCAATGATGCGGCATTTCAGCTTGGGGGCGTTCTCCGGGGTGATCACGCGTTCCAAGGCGCACGGTGCCAGCACGGTGCATTTGAGTTCGAGCAATTCGGCGTTGGTGATTTCCTCACCCCCGTCAAAATCCTTCAGGACCCGCTGGGAGCGCACAAAGGCGAGCGCTTTTTTGATGTTAATGCCCTTGGGATTGTAAAAAGCCGCGGTGTGATCGGAGATCGCGATGATCTTCAGGCCATAGTGGTCGAGGGCGACGGCGGCTTCGCTGCCGACATTGCCGAAGCCTTGGATGGCGACGGTGGCCTTGCGGACGGGGATCTTCAGGTCCGCCAGATATTTTGTAATGAGGTAGGCGATGCCGGCCCCGGTGGCCTCGCGCCGTCCCTGGGAGCCGCCGATCGAAATGGGTTTGCCGGTCACAATGCCCGGCACGATGTGGCCGACATGGTTGGAATAGGTGTCCATCATCCAAGCCATGACCTTCTCATTGGTGCCGACGTCGGGTGCGGGCACGTCGACATGCGGTCCGATGAACGGGATAAGCTCCTGCATGTAGCGGCGGGAGAGGCGTTCGAGTTCCCCCAGCGAGAGCTGGTTGGGGTCCACAATGACGCCGCCTTTCGCGCCGCCGTAGGGCAGGCCGACCAGCGAAGTCTTCCAACTCATCCACATGGCGAGTGCGGCCACCTCGCCGAGGGTCACATGCTGGTGGAACCGGATGCCGCCCTTGGCGGGACCGGTGGTCAGGTTGTGCTGGACGCGATAGCCCTCAAAAACCGTGATGCTGCCGTCATCGCGGCGGATCGGCAGGGCTACGGCAAAGGTCCGCCGGGGATATTTCGTGCGGTCGCGGATTGATTCCGGGAGGTTGATGGCATCCGCCGCCTTGTCGAACTGGCGGCAGGCCATGCGGAACACATCGGAATCGTAGAGTGATGAGACAATGACTTTGGACATGGAACAAGGATGATAGGTTGTGATTTGGGCGGGAACCCGGTCTTTGATTGGGGCGAGCTTGGGTAATGCCCGCGGCTTTAGCAATTGGCTTTGAGCCGGGCTGGGACTTGAATGAACCGGGCTAATCAGCCCGTTGTCACCTATTGATACATGGCTACCCTGCTGAAAATTGTGCGCTGGCTGCTCGCCAAGGCCGCGATGGCCGCTGGGATCGTCGTGCTGGGACTGACGGCCTATGGCCTGTGGCTGTTCCTGCGCGACAACGTTGATTTCGATCTGCGGCGCAACGAATTGGTGCGGGCCATGACCGGGGAGCGGGCACATGTGCAGGCGGCGCTGCAGGACGTGCAACAGCGGTTGGACGCGACGGCGGCGGCCATGGCGGCGGAGCGGGAGCGTATCCGCCAGATTGAGAGCGTGATGGCGCAGCTGAAGGGCCTGGCGAGCACCTGGGATCGTGTGATCGGCAACCCCGAGCAACAGGAGTCCAACCTCGCGCAATTAAAACGGCTGCGGGAGATGCGGGCGGCAGCAGAAGTCGCACTGACGCGGCGCCAGCAGGAGTCGATGCGCACCACTTGGGAAAAAGACGGCCTGGAGATCGCGCTCGGCCGGTTGGATACCAAAATGAAGGCGGTGGAGGCGCAGCAATCCCGGATCGCGCATTATCTGAAGGATGCCTGGGACCGGTCGAAGGTCTGGATCATCACCGCGCTCGCACTTTATTTTTTTGGTCCTTCGGCGGGCAAGCTGCTCCTGTATTTCGGTTTTGCCCCGCTGGTCATGCGGGGCCGCCCGGTCCGGCTGACCGCCGACCTGGTCGTGATGCCGGAAATCACGGAAAGCCGTGTTTCACTCGACCTGCCCATGCCGCCCGGTGAACAGTTGTGGATCAAGGAGCGGTTCCTGCAGACCTCGGACGAAGGCTTTGTGCGCCGGACCCGGTTTTTACTGGACTGGAGTATCCCCTTCACCTGTCTGGCGAGCGGCCTGGTCGAGTTGATCGAAATGCGCAACCCCGCCAGGGCGGTCACGCGGCACGTGACGCTTTCAAACGAAGCCAATCCCCATGTCGAGTTGACGACGGTCACGCTGCCCGCGGGCAGTGCACTGGTGCTGCGTCCGAGCTTTCTCATCGGCGTCCTCGCCGGCAGCGGGGAACGCCTGACCATCCGGCGGCGCTGGCAACTGTGGCGCTGGCAGGCCTGGGTGACCATGCAGTTTCGTTTTTTCGAATTCAGCGGACCCTGCCGGCTGGTGCTGGCCGGCAACCGAGGGGTGCGGGCCGAGCGGCTGGCAGACGCGGCCTCCGCCCGCCGCGCCAACCAGGATGCGACCATCGGTTTCACCCCGGATTTGGACTACCTGTCGGTGCGGGCCGAAACCTTCTGGGGCTACTACCGCGGGATGAATCCGCTGTTTGACGACCTTTTCGCCGGCCGCGGGCTTTTCTTGTGCCAGCAGATATCCTCCGAGGGGGAGGCGGGCCGGGCGCGGAAATTCTGGGCTGGCGTGTGGGGTGGCGTGCTCAAAGCCTTCGGGCTTTGATCATGGCAAACCACGACATCGGACTGATATTCGACTGGGACGGGGTCATCATCGACTCTGCGGCCCAGCATGAGGAAAGCTGGGAACGGCTGGGCCGGGAGGAAAACCGCCCGCTGCCCGCCGACCACTTCAAGCGCAGCTTCGGGCGCAAGAACGAGTGGATCATCCCCCGTTTGCCGGGCTGGAGCACGGATCCGGCCGAGATCCACCGGCTGTCGCTGCGCAAAGAAGCGCTCTATCGGGAGATCGTGGTGGAACGCGGACTGGCGGCGCTGGCCGGAGTGAAGCCCTTCCTGGAGCGGGTGCGGGGGGCGGGCATACCTTGCTGCATCGGTTCATCCACGCACCGGGAAAACATCACCACCATTCTCGGCGTGGTGGGGCTGCAGGGCCTGCTGGTTGAGATGGTGACGGCGGAGGACGTGAGCCAGGGCAAGCCGCACCCGGAAGTCTTTCTCAAGGCGGCCCGGAAAATCGGCCGGACCCCGGCGCACTGCATCGTGTTCGAGGATGCCTTTGCCGGGATCGAGGCGGCGCGGGCCGGTGGCATGCGGGTGGTCGGCGTGGCAACCACGCACGCGGCGGCGGCACTGGCCGGGCAGGTCGACCGCGTCGTGCACCGGCTGGACGAACTCACGGTGGCGGATTTGGCCGCCGTGGTTGCCGGTTGACCGATGCACTTCAAGCTCAAGGCCGACTATCAGCCGACGGGGGACCAGCCGCAGGCGATAGCGCAGCTGGTCGCCTCGATCCGGGCCGGTCACCGGCAACAAACTCTGATGGGCGTCACCGGTTCGGGGAAGACCTTCACGATGGCCAACATCATCGCGCAGTGTGACCGGCCGACCCTCATCATCTCGCACAACAAGACCCTCGCGGCGCAGCTTTATTCGGAGTTCAAGAATTACTTCCCGGAGAACGCGGTCGAATACTTCGTCAGTTACTATGACTATTACCAGCCCGAGGCCTACATCCCCTCGAGTGACACCTTCATCGAGAAGGACTCCTCCATCAACGAGGAGATCGAACGGCTGCGCATTGCGACGACCAGTTCGCTGGTCTCGCGCCGTGACGTGATTGTGGTCGCCAGCGTGTCTTGCATCTACGGGTTGGGCTCGCCGGAGGATTTCACCGAACTGCGGATCGCCCTGCGCCGCCATGACCCGCTGGGGCGAAATGTCCTGCTGGAGAAGCTCGTGGACAATCTTTACGAGCGGAACGACTACGAGTTGAAGCGCGGACGGTTTCGGGTGCGCGGCGACGTGGTGGATATCATGCCGGCCTATTCGGAACTGAGCCTGCGCGTGGAGTTTTTCGGCGACGAGGTGGATGCCATCAGTGAGCTGGACCCGTTGACGGGCCGAGTGCTGCGCCAGCTCGACCAGTTCGACCTCTACCCGGCCAACCAGTATGTGACCACGCGTGGCAAGCTCGGGCCGGCGATCGCAGCCATCAAGGCTGAGTTGGAGGAACGCGTGGCGGAGTTTGAAAAAAACGGGCAGCTGCTGGAGGCGCAGCGTATCCGGATGCGGACCAACTACGACCTGGAGATGTTGCAGGAGATGGGCTTTTGCAACGGGATCGAAAATTACTCGCGCCACCTGACGGGCCGCCAGGCGGGTGACCGCCCGTTCTGCCTGCTGGATTTCTTCCCCAAGGACTTCTTGGTGATGATCGACGAGAGCCACGCCACGGTGCCGCAGATCGGCGGCATGTATAACGGAGACCGGTCGCGCAAGCAGACGCTGGTGAACTTCGGCTTCCGGCTCCCGTCGGCTTTGGACAACCGGCCGCAGAGTTTCGAGGAATTCCAACGCGTGACCGGCCAGACCCTGTATGTATCGGCGACGCCGGCGGGCTTCGAGCTCAAGGCCTCGGCGGTGGTGGCGGAACAGCTCATCCGGCCGACGGGCCTGCTGGATCCGGAAATCGTCATTCGGCCCATCAAAGGTCAGGTCGAGGACCTCATTGGCGAAATCCGGCGCGCGGTGGCGGCCGGCGAGCGCGTGCTGGTCACAACACTGACGAAGCGACTGTCGGAAGATCTCACGGTTTTTCTGCGGGAGGCGAAAATCAGGGTCGAATACCTGCACAGCGACATCGATGTGCTCGAACGCGTGGAGATCCTGCGGAACCTGCGGCTGGGCAATTTTGATGTGCTCGTGGGCATCAACCTGTTGCGCGAGGGTCTCGATTTGCCCGAGGTCGCCCTCGTGGCGATCCTCGACGCGGACAAGGAGGGGTTCCTGCGCAGCGAGACCAGCCTGATCCAGACCTCCGGCCGAGCGGCCCGGCACGAGAAGGGGCGCGTGATCTTTTATGCGGGCAAGGTGACCGAATCGATCCGGCGCACGATGGAGACCGTGAGCTACCGGCGGGTAAAACAGATCGCCTACAACGAGGCGCATGGCATCACGCCGCGCAGCGTGACGCGTTCGGCGCAGTCGAGCCTGCATGGGTATGACAACGCGGGGGACAAGGAGGCCGCGGCGGTTGCGGAGAGCGTGGATGACGTCGCTGCCGTGATCGCGGAACTGGAGGAAGAGATGCAGGCCGCGGCGGACCGGCTGGAGTTCGAGCGGGCGGCGCTGCTGCGCGACCAGATCAATGCCCTGAAGTCCGGGGATTTTCGCAAACCGCAGTCCAGAAAAACGGCGCGCGGGGACAGGTGACCCCGCGGCGGTTCAGGCCGGCAGTTCCTGCCGCTCGGGCTTGAGCACCCCGATGGAGGGCAGGTTGCGGTAGCGCTCGGCGAAATCGAGGCCGTAACCGACCACGAACATGTCGGGGATATCGAAGCCCACGAGGTCGGCCTCGAACGGAACCTGCCGCCGGCCCTTCTTGTCGAGCAGCACGCACACCCGGACACTGGTGGGTTTCATGCCCCGGATCATGCCGGCGATGAGCGAGAGGGTTTTGCCCGTATCAAGGATGTCGTCCACGATCAGCACATGGCGCCCCGCGAGATCGAGGGTGAGACCGTGGACCAGCTTGGGCGTGCCCTTGGACATCGTGGCGCTGCCGTAGCTGGTGGTGCGGATGCAGTCGAGCCGGACGGGATTGTCGACCTCGCGCAGGAGGTCGGCGGTGAAGAGAATCGCGCCGTTCATGATGGAAATGACGGTGAATTCCTCATGGCCGTAAATTTCCTTGAGGCTGCGGCCGAGTTCCTTGACGCGGGTGCGGATCTGGTCCTCGGTGACCAGGATGCTGGCGAGATCGGGATGGCTGGTGGGGGAGGGTGTGACGGTCATGGCGGTGCGGATCCAGCGAGACAAAGCAATGGCGTGCTGGCAATGCGTTACATCGGTGCCCGGCGGGGCGTATTCCTTTGACTTCGACCGGGGTGAAAACTTGCCTCGGCGCGCATTCCGGCCCGTGGCATGATTTCAATTCGCATCCAACAACTCACGAAGCGGTTTGGCCCGGTCACCGCCTTGCAGCACCTCGATCTGACCGTCAACCCGGGCGAGCTTTTTTTCCTGTTGGGTCCCAGCGGCTGCGGCAAGACCACGTTGCTGCGCAGCCTGGCGGGATTCTACATCCCCGAGGAGGGGACCATCCGATTTGACGACGAGGATGTGACGAGACTGGCGCCGCACAAGCGCAACACGGGCATGGTGTTTCAAAGCTACGCACTTTGGCCGCACATGACCGTGGCCGAGAACGTGGCGTTTGGTTTGCATGAGCGTAAGGTGCCCAAAAACGAAAACAACCGCCGGGTGGCCGAGGCGCTCGAATCCGTCCACATGCACCCGTATGCCGACCGCCGCCCCAACCAGCTCTCCGGGGGCCAGCAGCAGCGCGTGGCCCTCGCGCGGGCGCTCGTCATCCGCCCCCGCTGCCTGCTGCTGGACGAGCCGCTTTCCAATCTCGACGCCAAGTTGAGGCTGGAGATGCGCAGCGAAATCCGCCGCGTCTGCAAGGAGTTCAGGTTGACGACGGTTTATGTGACACACGATCAGAAGGAGGCGCTTTCGATTGCCGACCGCATGGCGATTTTGGATGGCGGCCGGATTCTGCAGGTGGGCACGCCGCGCGAAATCTACCGACGACCGACCCAGCGGACGGTGGCCAATTTCATCGGCGAGACGGACTTTATTCCCGGCAAGGTGCTGGGCACAGGGGAAAACTTCGTGACCGTGGAAACGGGAATCGGGCGCTTCGACGGGGTGCTCGGCAATCCGGCGAAGCCGCCGGCGGTGGGCGGAGAGGTCACCGTTTCCATCCGGCCCGAATGCTGGGATCTTCACCGCGGCCACCAGCCGCGCAATGCGGTCAAAGGCCGGATCGGCGAATCGGTTTACCTCGGCGAGGTGGCGCAGTATGAATTCATCACCGGCAATGGCACGAAACTGAAGATCTTCGAACGCAACCCCAGGTTCGGGGACGGCCCGGACCGGGGCGAATTGTTCGCCACGGTTGAGCCGGCCGATGTCGTGGTGCTGGTGGACTAACCCCCGGCCATGATCAAACGGGTGGTCATCATCCTGGCCCTGGGTGGCATCATTGCGCTGCCTTTCATCCTGCGTCCGAAGCAGGCCGCGCAGGGAAAAGCGGAGGCGACCCTGGTGATCATCACTTCGCACAACGAGGCGATCCGCCACGAATACGGTGCGGGCTTTCGGCAGTGGCATAAGGCCCGGACGGGGAAAACCGTCTTCATTGACTGGCGGGTTATCGGTGGAACGAGCGAAATCATGCGATTCCTCGAGTCGGAATATGTCGCCTCTTTCCAAAACCACTGGCAGGGGAAACTCGGCAAACCGTGGAGCAGCGAGGTGCAGGCGGCGTTCGCCAACCCGCGGCTGGCGCCGGATGCGCCGGCGGTCGCGCAGGAGGCGCGGCGGGAGTTTCTCGCTTCGGAGGTTGGCTGTGGGATCGATTTGTTTTTTGGCGGCGGCAGCTACGATTACGTCCGCCAGGCGCAGGCCGGCCGGCTGGTGCCGTCGCGCATTTTGCAAACCCACCCCGCCTGGTTTGCCGATGCGGTCATCCCGCATCGCTACGCCGGCGAGACCTTCTGGGACCAAGAGGGCCGGTGGTTCGGGAATGTGCTGAGCAGTTACGGCATCCTCTACAACAAGGATGCCATCGCCCGGCTCGGTATCTCGCCCCCCCCGCAACAGTGGCAGGATCTCACCCATCCAAAATACGTGGGCGAAATCGCCCTGGCCGACCCGACGAAGAGCAGTTCCATCGCGAAGGCGTTTGAGAACCTGATGCAGCAGCAGATGCAGCAGCGCTTGACCGCCCTGCAGGCGACCGAGCCGCGACTGCCGGCGGCGGAACGCGAAGCCCGGGCCGTGCGGGAGGGTTGGGTGCAGGGTCTGCGGACGCTGCAGCTCATCGGCGCGAACGCACGCTACTTCACGGATTCATCGCAAAAACCGCCGATCGACGTTGCGCAAGGCAACTCGGCGGTGGGCATCTGCATTGATTTTTACGGCCGTTACCAGGCCGAGGCTGTGCGCCGGCGCGATGACTCAGCGCGATTGGTTTTCGTGACGCCGCACGGCGGGACCGTGAACTCGGTGGATCCCATTGCGCTGCTACGCGGGGCGCCAAACCGTGAGGTGGCGGAGGCGTTTATTGAGTATTCGCTTTCGATGGAGGGGCAGCAGCTGTGGAATTTCAAAGTCGGCACCCCGGGCGGGCCCCGGCAATTTGCCCTGCGCCGGCTGCCCGTGCGCCGGGATTTCTATGAGCATCGTGATTGGCGGCCCCTGCGCTCGGATCCGGCGGCGGAGCCGTTTGCGGAGGTGGACCAGCTGATCTACCAGCCCGCTTGGACGGGCGGTTTATTCAACGAGATGGCGCTCATCATCCGGGTCATGTGTTTGGATACCCATCCTGAATTGGTGAAGGCCTGGCGGGCGGTCATCGCCGCGGGCATGCCGCCCGACGCAATGGCGGTGCTGAACGACATGTCGGCTGTGAGCTATGACCGCGTGTGCGGACCGGTAAAGAATGTCCTCAACTCCAAGAACAAGGTGGACGAGATCCGGCTCGCGAACGAACTGGGGGCGGTATTCCGCGCACAATATCGCCGGGCCGAGGAGCTGGCGCGAACCGTCAGGTGACCGGTAGCACCCGGCGCGGCAGCGGCGAGAAGCGGCTAGGCCAGGCCTTGGATTTCCGCGATGAAGGCGGCCCGGTCGGTGGCCTTGAAGAATGATGAGCCTGTGACGAAGGTGTCGGCACCCGCGGCGCGGCAATCGCGGACGGTGCGCAGATCGACTCCGCCATCCACCTCCAGCCGCCAACCGTAGTTGAATTCCTTCCGCCAAGCGGCCAATTGGGCGAGCTTGGGCAGCATGTCGGCGCGAAAGGACTGGCCACCGAAACCGGGCTGCACCGTCATGACCAGCACGAGGTCCACCAAGGGCAGCAAGTGCTTGACGGCGGCGGCGGGGGTGCCGGGGTTGAGCACGATGCCGTTTTTGCAGCCGAGGGTGCGGATGCGGGCGAGGGCGGCGGTGTGGTCGTAAGCCGGTTCGATGTGGATGCTGATGAGGTTGGCTCCGGCCTTGGCGAAGGCCTCCACGTAGCGGTGGGGTTCCGACAGCATCAAATGGGTGTCGAAAAAAAGGCTGAGCCCGGCTCGGCGAAGCGCGGTGAGAGTTTCGGGACCAAAGGTCAGGTTGGGCACGAAATGCCCGTCCATGATGTCGAGATGGAGCCAGGGCGCGCCTGCCGCTGCCACGCAGCAGGCACTGTCGGCCAGATTGGCATGGTCACCGGCCAAGAGCGAGGGGGCAGGGAGCGGGGCGTGCATGACGGGGCTACCAGACATCGAGCACGGCGTGACTTGCCTTGGCCGCAAGGTCGGCGGCCAGCAGGGGGAGGAGCTGATATTCGGCCTGCAACTGCCCGCTATCCGTGAAGAGTTCGCGTTTCACGACGAGTGGCCGCTGCTCGAAGAGCGCTTTCCCATTGCGACGGTCGCGGAGCGTGGCATCGGCCGTGAGGGTAACGATGAATTTCCGGGCGAGGCCGGTGTCGTCAGGACGCGCAGTGGCGACTTCGCGCTGGTAGGTCCGGACCACGACTTGAAGTGTGGTGTCGGCGGTTTCAGAGGTGTTGGCCAGGGCAACACGACCGTCTTGAATAAAGGTGTCCCGCAATTGCGTGGTGAAGAGGGCCCGGGACTGAGGGATGAGGGCCTTGACAACGACTGGCTCGACAAAGATCGAGTTGAACGACAATTCAGCGCCGGTCCCGAGTCGATAATGGCCGCAGCCGGCGAGACCGGCCAGCAGCGGGAGGGCGAAGAGCAGAAGGCGCAGGCGCGCGGTCATGGCCTAGGTTGGCAGTAGCCGCGGTGCAGGGCGTATCAGAAGAAGAAAAAGCGCTTCTTCTTGGATGGCCCAGGGGCCGCGGGTTCGGCGGTGGGTTTGCGACCCGCCGCGGCCGCCTCAACCGCGGCAAGGCGGGACTTGGCGAGTTGCGCAACAGGCGAATCGGGATAGACCGTGATGGCCTCGTTGTAAAAAACCCGGGCCGCAGTGTAGTTGTCGCGCTTGTAAAAATAAAAATCGGCCATCTCGATTTTGCTTTCAGCCAGCATATTGCGCATTTCGTCCAAGCCCTTCGCGGAGGCGGAGATGCTCGCGTCGTTGGGGAAAAGGATCATGAAATCCTGATAATAGGTGAGGGCTTCCTTGGTCGAGGACTGGTCATATTCGGGGCCCTGCACCAAGCTTGCGTGGGTCTGGGCCAGCTGAAGATAGGCGTCGGGGGCCAGCAGACTCTGAGGGTAGGTGTTGACCATGCGGTCGAGCGCATCAATCGCCTCCTCGGTATTGTGCAACCGCTGGTGGCCACGGGCGATGTTCATCACAGAGAGCGGGGCATAATCACTGTAAGGTGCGTTGAACAGGATGTATTCGAAATACTCGAGGCCCTTGACGCGGGCGGGCATGAGCGGGAGCCAGCCCCAGGCGCGTGGGCGGGCCCCGTCCAAAAGCGCGCTGGCAATGCGGTATTGTTCGCCGATAATCTGGTTGAAACGAGTGGAGTTCGGGTAGCGGCTTACGATCTGCTGGAAGGACTCGAAGGCCTTGAGGTATTGCTTGCGCGCAAGGTAGAGATGCGCGCTGCGGTAGAGCGCTTCGGGGGTGTAGACCGAGTTGCCGTATTTCTTGACGACCTTGTTGTAAGACTTGATCGCGCCGCCCATGCTGCCACGTTCCTCCAAGGTGCGGGCGCGGTTCATTAGTTCCAAGGCGTTGCGGCCTTCGACGCCCGTCAAGCCGGCCAGAGCGCCGCCTTCCATCCGCCAGCCAGTCTGGGGATTCCAGACCAGATCGGCGGCGAGACGGCCGGGAGCAAGCAGCAGCACTGCCGCACTCAGCAGAGCAAAGGGCCAGTGGCGGAAAATATTCAAGAGCATGGGCAATTGGCTTACCAGCGAATCAGCGCGGACCCGTAGGTCAAGCCCGCCCCAAACGCGACGAGCAGCGTGATGTCGCCGGGCTTGATGCGGCCGGCCTTGCGCGCCTCGTCCAGGGCGATGGGCACCGAGGCGGAGGAGGTGTTGCCGTAGCGGTCGACGTTGACGAAAAAGCGGTCCATGGGGAGTTCAAGGTATTGGGAGACGGCCTCAATGATGCGCAGGTTGGCCTGGTGCGGTATGACGAGACCAATCTGATCAGCGCGCAGACCGTGTTGTTCCAATATATCACGGGCGGACTCGTCCATGGCGCGGACCGCGAGTTTGAACACTTCCTTGCCCTTCATCTTCATGAAGTGGTCGCCGGCGGCGATGGATTCGGGGGTGGCGGGCGCATTGCTGCCGCCCTTGGGGATGTAGAGCAAATCCACATTGGCGCCGGCGGCGCCGAGCTTGGTGCCGATGATGCCGACCCCGGGTTGGTCGGAGACGCCGAGCACGACCTCACCGGCGCCGTCGCCGAAAAGCATGCAGGTGGCGCGGTCCTGCCAGTCCACGATGGCGGAGAGTTTTTCGGCGCCGATGACCAGCGCGCGCTTGTAACGACCGGACAGGAGCAGGGCGCTGACCGTGTCGAGGGCGTAAATAAACCCGGAACAGGCGGCGTTGAGATCGAAGCAGGCGGCCTGAGTCGGGACGCCGAGCTTATGCTGGACGAAGCACGCGGTGGCGGGCATCAGGAGATCGGGGGTGATGGTGGCGACGACCAGCAGGTCGATGTCAGCAGCGGTGAGCTTGGCGTCGGCGAGGGCGGCCTTGGCGGCGGTCACGGCCATGTCGGACGTGTTCTCACCCGGGGCGGCGATGTGGCGCTCGCGGATGCCGCTGCGGGTGATGATCCACTCGTCGGAAGTCTCAACGGTTTTGGACAGTTCGTCGTTGGTGAGGATGCGGGCCGGGGCGTAGGCACCGGTGCCGAGGATGATGCAGGAGGAGGTGGCCATGAAACACAGAAAATAAAATCAGGCCGGCGCGGACTCGCTGAGGATCGCGTTGGCGCTGGCAATGTCGGGTTCGATGCGGTGGTTGAGGTCGGACTTGATGATCTCGTTGGCGGCCAGGATGGCGCTGCGGATGGCGTAACGGTTGCTGGAGCCGTGGGCCTTGAGAATGTTGCCGCGCAGACCGAGGAGCGGAGCGCCGCCATAGCGCTCGGGGTTCAGGCGCTCCTTGAGGGCCGAAAACGCCCCCTTCGAGAGGATGGCGCCGGCCGTGCGCATGGGGTTCACCTTGAGTTCTTCCTTGAGCATGATGGTGAAGAATCGCACGAGCGACTCCCAGCTCTTGAGCATGATGTTGCCGACAAAGCCGTCGCAGACGACCACGTCCACGTGCTCGGTAAACACTTGGAATCCCTCGATGGGTCCGGCGTAATTGATGATGCGGGAGGCGCGCTTGAGCAACTCGTGGGTTTCGGTGATGAGGGCGTTGCCCTTGCCCTCCTCGGTGCCGATGGTCATGAGGCCAACCCGGGGTTGGTCGAGACCAAGCATGACCCGGGCATAGTGGCTGCCCAGGATGGCATTGTGCAGCAGGTGCTCGGGCTTGCCTTCGGGGTTGGCGCCGGCGTCGATCAGCACAAAGTGTCCGCCTGCGCGCGGGACGATGGCGGCGAGGGCTGGGCGGGCGA
>CAJBES010000133.1 GCA_903952145.1 uncultured Opitutaceae bacterium
CCACCAAGGACGCCCGCATAAAACTCATCCGCCTTTATCCGAAACTTTAGCCGTTACTGGATACTAGGGCCTGTTGGCCGAGTGCTGACGGCACGATCTCCGCCAGTTACACGGCAACAGGGATGCAGCCTACGCGCCGACCGCTTCCTGCACGATGGTCGGATGCTTGCCGGCAATGCGCAGAAGAATAGGCTCTGCGCCATGCAACTCCTGCCTCACTTCCCCGCCCACCGGTGCGCCGCGCTCCTCGCCACCCTCGGCTTCGCCCTGTCTGTCCTTCCCGCCAGCGCCGCCGAGCTCGTGGGCGTCTACGATTCCCGCGTCATCGCCTACGCCTGCTTCGGAGGACCCGGGCACCAAGCCACCTTCACCGCGCTGATGCAGGAGGGCCGCGCCGCCAAGGACCGCGGCGACGCCGCCCGCTTCAAGGAGATCGATAGGAAAATGAAGGCCGAGCAGAAATCGATCCACCTCCAGGTCTTCAGCACCGCCCCCTGCCCCGACGCACTCGCCACGCTCTCCGACCGCGTCGAGACCGTGCGCCGCGAGACCGGCATCACACGCCTCGTCTCCAAGTGGGACAAGGACGCGTTGAAGCACGTGCCCGCGGCTGATCGCATCGACGTGACCGAGTCACTCGTGCATGACCTGCCGCTGACGGAAAAGCAGCGCACCGTCATGCGGGAGATTGCGGCCAAGGAACCGCTCCCGTTGTGGAAAGCCAAAGCGCTCGCCGCCATCGGCAGGCTGTAGCGATCGCTCCGCGGGCGCAGCGGACCGTTTTGCCAGCCCGGCGAGATCCGCCCTCACCGCGGGTAGCGCCGGCGGACCTCGGTTTCAAGCGTCCGCAGTGTCGCGGCATCGGTGATGCCGCTCACGTGCAGATAGACCCCGCGGGTGCCGATGGCATCGAGCAGCGGCGCGACCTCCGCCGCTTTCACGGCCACAATCTGGACGGACTTGCCGGCGGCGAGGATCGTGCGATACAGCGGCCACCAGCGCTTGTGCCCGCCGTCCTCCACGCCCGCCTGCGGCGTGTATTCGATGGCATCGAGTCCCGGAATCCCCAGCAGCGTGGGCAGGTGCGGGATGGCCTGCGTGCCGTCGAGGTGAAACATCGCGTGATCCAGCCAGTCGCACTGCTCGGCCAGCGCCGGCCGGACAAACTCGTCGAACATCGCCGGTGAAATCATGGCCGCCGCGTCGCACTGCACCTTCGCGGTGCGGCCCGGCCCCCAGAGGTGGAAGGCACTGAAGCAGCATGACCCGTCGGGCAGGGCCAGCCGCTCCCGCAACGCGTCGTAGACCTCGCGGTAGACCAGGTTGAGCTCGGCGATCTTCGCCTGCACCCACGCCGGGCGCTCGATCAGGTCAACCATCAGCGTCTGCGCATCGCGCAACGATGCGAGCACGTCCAGGTTCTCGATGAGGTCGGGAAAGCCAATCGGATAGCGCCCGGCGCTGCGCTCCCGTGCCGCGTCGATGAGCGCGAGTTGCCGGAGCCACCAGCGGTTGGCGCGGTCCAGGCGCAGCGGGCGGTCGAGGACCGACTGGTCCTGCAGTGCGTGGAACCAGACGGTGTCGTGGGAAAATTCCGGTTCGCTGCCCAGATACAGGGCGAGCGACCCGGGCCCCACGTCCACCCGGCCGATGGGCAGGGCGTCGAGCGCCAGGGTGCAGGTCGCGAGCCAGTGGTGGCTGCTGGCGGAGACAAACGCCGGATCGGCGTGCCGCGCCTCGGCATCGCGGGGCGGCCCGGGGTCCGCCGCCAGCGGGTCCCGTGCCGGGGGTGGTGGGGCCACGCCTGGCGGCACGGAAGGCACGACGACAAGCCCGTCGCGCGCCCACCAGCGGCAAAAGTGTTCACGGGTTTCCGCCCAATTTTCCTTCCAAAGCATGGTGGAGAAAACGCAGCACACTTTGCCACACGTGACAACCCGCCGTTGCGGAGCAGGTTTGCCTTTGCGCCGCCGGGCAGCCATTTCTCCCGCATGGCCTCGTCCCATCCCGTCCTCACCGCTGTACTCGTATCGGCCATCACGCTCGCCGCACCCTTCCGCCTCGCCGCCCAGCGTGCCGCGGTCGAGGCCCCGCACGGCATGGTCGTTTCCGCCCACGCCCTCGCCTCGCAGGCCGGCGTGGAGATTTTGAAAAAGGGCGGCAACGCCGTGGATGCCGCCGTCGCCACCGGCCTCGCCCTCGCCGTGGTATTCCCCAATGCGGGCAACCTCGGTGGCGGCGGCTTCATGCTCATCCACCTTGCCGACCCCGGCACGCCGGGGCCGGGCCGCGACCTCGTCATCGACTATCGCGAAACCGCCCCCGCCGCCGCCACCGCCGGAATGTATGTCGGCCCCGACGGCAAGGTGCTCACCGGCCTCCATTCCTCGACCGTCGGCTGGCGGGCCAGCGGCGTACCCGGCACCGTCGCGGGCCTGGCCCTCGCCCTCGAAAAATACGGCTCCGGTCGCGTCACCTGGGCCGAGGTGTGCGAACCCGCGCGCCGGCTCGCCGCGGAAGGGCACACGGTCACGGCGGGCGCGGACCGCAGCCTCCGTGCGGCGCACAAACTCCTCGGCCGGTTCCCCGAGTCCGAAAGAATCTATCTCAACGGAGGCACGGGCCGGAAGGCCGGCGCCCGCTGGGTGCAGGCGGACCTCGGCGCAACCTTCACCCGCCTGCAGCAGGCGGGCCCGCGCGAGTTCTACGAGGGCGAGACGGCCCGGCGCATTGCCACCGCCATGGCGGCCAACGGCGGGTTCATCACCCTCGCCGATCTGCAGGCCTACCGGCCGGTCGAACGCGCGCCCCTGCGCGGTTCCTACCGCGGGCATGACATCGTCACCATGCCGCCGCCCAGTTCCGGCGGCATCGCGCTCCTGCAGATGCTCGCGATGCTCGAGCCCCGTGACGTCGCCGCCCTCAGCCACAACTCCGCCGCGAAATACCACCTCTTGGCCGAGGTGATGAAGCGCGCCTTCCGTGACCGCGCCGAATATCCCGGCGATCCGGCCTTTGTGCGCGTGCCCGTCGCAGAGCTCCTCGCTCCCGCCTACGCCCGCAGCCGCATGGCGGATTTCTCGCCGGACCATGCCACCCCCGCGACCGCCCTTGCGCCCGGCCTCGGCCGTTTCGCCGCCCCGCCTGCCGGCGAGAAGCCCGAAACCACCCACTTCTCCGTCGTGGATGCCGCCGGCAATGCCGTGGCCAACACCTACACCCTCAATGGCGCCTACGGCTCAGGGGTCACCATCCCCGGCACCGGCATCCTCATGAACAACGAAATGGACGACTTCACTGCGCTCGTCGGCGCCCCCAATATGTTTGGCCTCATCCAGGGCGAGGCCAACGCCATCGCGCCCGGCAAGCGTCCGCTTTCCTCCATGACGCCCACGCTCGTTTTCAAGGACGGCCGTCTCGTCCTCGTCACCGGCTCACCCGGCGGCCCCACCATCATCAACACCGTCCTGCAGGTCATCACCAACGTGATCGACCACGGCCTGTCCGTCATGCAGGCCGTCGAGGCGCCGCGCATCCATCACCAATGGCTGCCTGATGTCCTCACCTATGAGCGCTCCGGTTTGTCCGCCGCCACCGCCGCCGCCCTCCGCGCCAAGGGCCACGCCCTCAAGGAACGCGATTCCTACGAAGGCGCCCATCAGGGCGACGCGGAAACCATCGCCTTCAATTCCAAGACCGGCCTGCTGCTCGGCGCCGCCGACCCGCGCAAGCCCGATTCCCTCGCGGTGGGGTATTGATACGAAACGGGCAAGCCCATCCTGACCAAGCCGCTGCAGGGGCGTCATTCGCCGCGCCGGCCCGTGATGAATCGCCGGAGGCAACGCCGGGGCTTTGCGGCCGGCAGACCTCCCGCTCCGCCCCGGTTTTCAGTTTTGTGCGAACAATGCAGACCAAGTTATAGATTAGATTACCTACTCTTCAGAAGTTCATAGAACAGCAGTCTTTATGGACAACCGCAGGTCTCACAGACTGTCTGCATTCGCAAAGCGCCCCTATGAATATCCATCCCTCAGTGCCCGGGCCCGAAACCGCCGCCGCCGACCTCAGGCAATACGACGAGGCCGCGCTCATCGACTTGCTCGAAAAAACGGAGCAAAAGCACGGGTTTATTCCCCGCGACCTCTCCGAAGAGGTCACCCGGCTCCTGTCCGTCAAGCTGGAGCGTCTCCGCCGCATCCAGGGCAAGCTTGACTCCACCATCCGGCGCGACGTCCAGCAGCACGTCAGCCACTGGCGCGAGGAAGAGGGCAACCTCATCATGATCCTGCATGCGATCCAGAACCAGCACGGCTACGTGCCCCGGGAGGTCGCCATGGAGCTGTCACGCGAACTCGGCGTGCCACTCGCGCGCATCTACGAGGTCATCACTTTCTACCACTACTTCAAACTGCAGCCGCCCGGGGCGCACGCCATCACGGTCTGCAATGGCACGGCGTGCTATTTGAAGGGTTCGCGGGATTTGATCAACGAGTTGAGCAGCCAATTGGGCATCGCCGAAGGGCAGACCACAGCTGACCGGATGATTCACCTCGATACGGTGCGCTGCATCGGCTGCTGCGGCATGGCGCCGGCCGTCGTCGTCGACGGGAAGACCTGTGGGCATGTGAAAACTACCGAAATCGCCGGCCACATCGCCTCAATCAAACACCTCAAGGAGTCCGTCGCATGAACACACTCTCCCGCACAGATTTGGAAGCCCTTGCCGCCAAGCCGGAAGGGGACCCGCCGGAATGGATCCGGGTGCAACTCGACACCGGTGGCATTGCCGCGGGCGCCGAGACGATTTTCACCGCCCTTGAACACGAGCGGGCGGACCGCCGCCTGACCATTCCCCTGCTCCGCACCGGCTCGGTCGGCTATTCCTTTGCCGACCCGGTCGTCGAAGTGCAGGCCGCCGGCATGCCGCGGGTCCACTACGGCTGCGTGACGCCCGAGATCGCTGCGCGCATCCTGGGCGAGCACATCGGGGAACACCGGCTGATTGACGATCACATCATTGCCACGCGCCGTCGCGGCCTCACGCTCGATGCCCCGGTCACGCACATCCTCGTGAAGGACACCAGCCCGGAGGCCGGCAACAAGACCGGGTTCTTCCAGTTTTCGCTGGCCGAGGAGCTAAAGCGCCGCGGACTCGCGGAACGGGTGCAGGTGGTCCGGGCGCTGGACTTGGGCATCTACGACGAGGGGGCGGTCGTGCAACTCCTCCCCTCGGGGGTCACCTATACGAACGTGCTCGCACCCGATGTCGCCCGCATCGTCGCGGAATCGGTCGAGGCCGGAAAAGTGCTGGACGATCTGCTGTGGAAGACCCCCGACAAGCAGGTGCGGATTGTGCTGCGCAACTGTGGCAACATCGACCCCGACTCCATCGACGACTATCTCCGCCGCGCCCAGGGCTATCAAGGGCTGCATCGCGTGCTGTTCAAGCTGTCCCCCGAGGCCGTGATTGCGGAGATGAAAGCCAGCGCCCTCCGGGGTCGGGGGGGCGCGGGCTTCCCCACCTGGCTGAAGTGGCAGCTCACCCGCGCCCAGCCCGCCGCCCAACACTACGTCATCTGCAATGGCGACGAGGGGGATCCGGGCGCATTCATGGACCGCAGCGTGCTGGAGAGCGATCCCCATGCGGTGCTCGAGGGCATGATGATCGCCGCCTACGCCATGGGCGCGAGCATGGGCTACTTCTATATCCGCGCCGAATACCCCCGGGCGGTGGAGCGCATCCAGCGGGCGCTGGACCAGGCCCGCGAAGCCGGCCTCCTCGGCGCAAACATTCTCGGCAGCGGCTTTTCCTTCGATGCCAAGATTCGCCTTGGTGCCGGGGCGTTTGTCTGCGGCGAGGAGACCGCGCTCATCGCCTCCATCGAGGGCAGGCGCGGCAGCCCGAGCCCGCGCCCGCCGTATCCGTCCGTGCGCGGCCTGTGGGGCATGCCCACCGCCATCAACAACGTGGAGACGCTCGCCTGCATCCCGGCCATTTTGCTCAAGGGCGGGGCGTGGTTCGCCGGCTACGGCACCGAAAAATCCAAGGGCACCAAGGTGTTCGCCGTCACCGGCAAGGTCCGCAATGCCCAGCTCGTCGAGGTGCCGATCGGCACCACCCTCCGGGAGATCATCTACGAGGTGTGCGGCGGCGTCCTCGACGGCAAGGAACTCAAGGCGGTGCAAACCGGCGGTCCGTCCGGCGGGGTCATCCCCCGGCAGCATCTGGACGCACCCGTCAGCTACGAATCGCTGCAGCAACTCGGCTCCATCATGGGCTCGGGCGGCATGCTGGTGATGGACAAGGACGACTCGATGGTCGAGGTCACCAAATTCTTTCTGCGCTTTTGCGTCGATGAATCCTGCGGCAAGTGCGCCCCCTGCCGCATCGGGGGCTACCAGCTCCTGCAGGTTCTCGACCGGATCTCGCGCGGTCGCGGCACGGCCGGCGACGTGCCGCTGATCCAACGCATTTGCCTCACCATGCAGAAGGCGTCGCTCTGCGGGCTCGGCCAGACTGCGCCCAACCCCGTCCTCTCCACCCTGCGCTATTTCGGCGAGGAATACCAGGCCTTCATCGAGGGCGGGCCGAGTTACGCCCGCAAGATGAACAAAGCCACCCCGACCGCCGCCACCTCCACGAAAGTTTCCGCCACGCCATGATCACTGCGCGCATCAATCAAATCGACGTCGAGGTTCCCGAGGGGACCAGCATCCTCGACGCCGCCCGGCAGGTCCAGGTCCGCATCCCGACGCTGTGCAAGCACAAGGACCTGCTGCCCACCGCCGCCTGCGGCATCTGCATCGTCCGCAACCAGGGCGGCAACAAGCTCATCCGCTCCTGCTGCACCCCGCTGGAAACGGGCATGAACATCACCACCCACGACCGCGAGATTGTGGACGTGCGCCGCACCACGCTGGAACTCATCCTCTCCAACCATCCGCAGGCCTGCCTCACCTGCGGGCGCAACGGCGAGTGCGAACTCCAGACCCTGGCGGCCGATTTCAACATCCCGATGGAGTCCATCAAGCGCTACGTGAAGGACGTTCCGCGGGACTGCTCCACCGGCTCCATCATCCTGGAGTTTGCGAAATGCATCAAATGCGGCCGCTGCGTGCAGGTCTGCCAGGACATGCAGAACGTCTGGGCCCTTTCCTTCCTCGAACGCGGCATCAACACCCGCATGGCGCCGGCCGGGGACATCACCCTCGCGGAGTCGCCCTGCGTCAAATGCGGCCAGTGCTCCGCCCACTGCCCGACGGGCGCCATCGTCGAAAACGACGAGACCCCGGCGGTCTGGACGGCGCTGCACGACCCGGAGAAAATCTGTGTCGTCCAGATTGCCCCCTCCGTGCGCGTGACCATCGGCGAAGCCTTCGGCCTGCCGCCCGGCACCAACCTCACGAAGCAACTCTACTCCGCCCTGCGGCGCCTCGGTTTCAAGGCCGTGTTCGACACGAATTTCTCCGCCGATGTCACCATCGTCGAGGAGGCCAGCGAGTTCATCGAGCGGTTCGCCCACAAGTCGGGCCCGCTGCCGCTGATCACCTCCTGCTGCCCGGCGTGGACGGACTTCATGGAGAAGAACCACTACGACTTCATCGACAACTTCTCCACGGCCAAGTCGCCCCAGCAGATGCTCGGGGTGCTCGCCAAGACCTATTACGCCCAGAAGCTCGGCCTTGATCCGGCGAAGCTCTACGTCGTCTCCATCATGCCGTGCACGGCGAAGAAATACGAATTGTCGCGCACCGAGGAGATGCATGCCTCGGGCTACATGGACATCGACGTCGCCCTGACCACGCGGGAACTCGCCCGCATGCTCAAGCAGTCCGGCATCGATTTCCTCAACCTGGCCGACGGCAGCCCGGACTCGATCCTCGGCGACTACAGCGGAGCCGGCACCATCTTTGGTGCGACCGGCGGCGTGATGGAGGCGGCGGTGCGCACCGCCCACTTCTATGCCACCGGCAAAAAGCTCGAAAAAATCGAACTCGAGGCGGTGCGCGGCCTGGACGGCGTCAAGGAGGGCACCATCCTGGTGAATGGAGCCCCGGTGCGTATTGCCGTCGCCCACGGTCTCGCCAATGTCGAACATGTGCTCAACCGGGTGCGGGAGGCGCGCAAGGCCGGCAAGGAGTCGCCCTATCACTTCATCGAGGTCATGGCCTGCCCCGGCGGCTGCATCGGCGGCGGCGGCCAGCCCTACGGTGTGGACAATGAGCGGCGCAAGCTCCGGATCGCCGGTCTCTACCAGGACGATCGCGGCTGCGCCATCCGGCATTCCCACGAGAACCCGGAGGTCATCCGGCTCTACGAGGAATTCCTCGGCAAGCCTCTCGGCCCGCGCGCACACGAACTGCTTCACACTCGCTACACGGCCCGACCGCTCTACAAACGGTGAAGTAATTCACCGCTGATGCCAGAGCACCGACCACCCCCTCGTGCGGGCGGGTTTATAATCCTGCGCCCCTGCCGCTGGCTGCCGCTCCTCGCGCTGGCCCTGGCCGGTCTTGGCGCCCAACCGGCGGCGGCCGGGGATGACGCGCCCTACGTCCTGCCCCCGTGGACCATCACGGAGCGGCTCAACCGCAATCTGCAGACCGCCCGCGGCGACTACTTTGCGTCCACACTCGGCCCCTCGTCGGTCGTCGCTGCCGCCGACTGGTCCGGCCGCAGCATCGCCACGCTGGCCGAGGCCCTGCGGCACACCCCGGGCGTGATGCTCCAGGAGAGCTTCGGCGGCTTCGAGCCCCCGCGCCTCTCCATTCGCGGCTCCGGTCTCGACAGCGCGCC
>CAJBES010000134.1 GCA_903952145.1 uncultured Opitutaceae bacterium
ACGCCTTCGAACTGCCGTGGGCTCCTGCGTTTCTCCAAAAGCACGGCGGCTACGTCCTCTCGATGGGCCAGTTCATGCAATGGGTCGGCGCGCAGGTAATGGGTTCCGGCACCGTGCAGGTGTGGCCGTCCACGCCCGTGGCGGGCGCGCTCCTCGAGGACCACAAGGTCGTCGGGGTGCGTCTGATGGACCAGGGCACCGACAAGCAGGGCCGACCGGCCGACGGTTTCACGCCGGGCATGGACATCCGCGCGGCACTGACGGTCATTGGCGACGGACCGGTCGGCGCCATCGGCCGGCAGCTCGACGAGACGTTCGGCCTGCCCGCGGGCAACCATCAGCACGAGTGGGCCGTCGGCATGAAACTCGTTGTCGACC
The DNA here is from genome assembly GCA_903952145.1 of uncultured Opitutaceae bacterium. Lineage (GTDB taxonomy): Bacteria > Verrucomicrobiota > Verrucomicrobiia > Opitutales > Opitutaceae > UBA2377. Next base: position 379 of record CAJBES010000134.1, read on the forward strand.
TGCCGCCGGGCGTCAACCTCGAGCCGGGCACCGTCTTCCATACCTTTGGCTATCCCGAGCCGGAAATCTTCGGTTTCATGTATGTGCATCCGGGCCGCATCGCCTCGCTCGGCATCTTCGTGCCGTCGTGGTTCGACAGCCCGGTGCGCACCGCCTACCGCTATCTCCAGCACTGGATCCAGCATCCCTACCTCTGGCGCTACCTCGACGGCGGCACACTGCGCTCCTGGGGCGCCAAGACGCTTGGTGAATCCGGCCGCCGCGGCGAACCGCGCCTCGCGGGCGACGGTTACGCGCGCATCGGCGAGGGTTCCGGCAGCACCAACGTCCTCACCGGTTCCGGCGTGGACGAAGCGTGGGCCACCGGCACGATGCTCGCCGAGGGCGTGCTCGAGTTGCTGAAGGCCGGCCAGCCGTTCACCCAGGAAAATCTCCAATCGGCCTACGTCGCCCGTCGGCGCGCGAGCTGGGTCGACCGGGAGGCCATCGTTGCGGAGAAATCGCGCGACGGTTTTCGACGCGGCGTCGTCACCGGGCTGATCGGCATGGGCCTGACCGGACTCACCGGTGGCCGGCTCTCGCTCTGGGGCAAGCCGCTCCCGCCGCACCAGCGCCTGCCCTCGATCGAGGATTACTACCGCGGCCGCGTTTCGCCCGAGGAGATCGCACGGCTGCGCACCGAGTGTCAGGCCAAGGGCGTCTCACTGCACAATGCGCTCATGGACCGCATCGGCTGGCCCCCCATCGCCTTCGACGGCAAGCTCCTCGTCTCGCAGCAGGATGCGCTGCTGATGGGCGGCAAGGTCCAAGCCCCCGCCGGCTACGCCGACCACGTCGTTTTTCTTTACCCGAATGTCTGCGAGCAATGCGGCACCAAGACCTGCATCGAGGTCTGCTCGGGCCAGGCCATCCTGCCCGGCGAGCGCGGCGTGCCGGCCTTCGACCGCGAGAAGTGCATCCACTGCGGCGCCTGCCAGTGGAACTGCACGCAGGAACGCCCCGACGGCTCCGGCCGCACCAATCTCGAGTTCCGCGCCGGCACCGGCGGCCTGCATTCCGCGGAAAATTGAGCTGAACGCAGCCGGTAACGCGAAGTGATCTTTTCTGCCCCATGAACAACATCCCCGTCCTGCACGTCTGTGAAACCGGCCTCGCTGCAGCCTACGAACAGGCGCTCGTCGCGCTCCACGAACATGGCTGCCGCTTCCGCACCCAATACGACAAGCCCGGCGATCCGCTCAGCCTCGACTGCACGATGAACCTCACCGTGCTCGATCCGCTCGCCGAACCGATGATCCACAAGGCGTTTCCCGGCGGTATCGAGGACCTGCGCGAATACGTCATGGAGGTCGCCGGCGCAAAGGACCACTGGGTGAAGAACATGAACGACCCGAAGGACACGCGCTGGGAATACACCTACCACGGCCGGCTCGCCGGCTACGGCTCGTGGCAGGAACTGCGCGACGGCCGGCCGGCCCGCGCCGGCGGTTTCACCATCGACCAGGTCGAGGCCGTCATCGCCAAGCTCGTGCAGCAGCCCTTCACCCGGCAGGCGCAGATGATCACCTGGATGCCGAACATCGACCTCGACTGCTACGATCCGCCGTGCCTCCAGTCGCTCTGGTATCGCATCCTCGAGGATGAGGCCGACGGCACCTGGTGGCTCAACTGCAACGTCCGCTTCCGCAGCAACGACGCCTGGGGCGCAAGCTTCATGAACCTGTTCGGTTTCGTCATGTTCAACCGCGACGTCATCGCCGCCGAGATCGCGCGTCGCGCCGGCCGCACCGTGCGCCTCGGCCGCCTCAACTGGCACGCCGACTCCTACCACATCTACGGCAAGAATCTGGCCGAGGCCAAGACGCGCCTCTTCGACCGCCTCGCCACCACCAAGCTGGCGGACCGCACCTACCGCTTCGACGATGAGCTGATCCACGACATCTACAACGAGGCCGAGGCCGCCGTCCGCGCCAAGATCGCCGAATACGACCGCACGCACTGATCTGCGCACTCCCTCCACCGAGCACGCCACCGCTTGGTGTCACCTCTGGCGCCGTTCGCCACGTCGGTGGCCTTGGATATCCGTCTTGTCGGACGAGGGTCGGGCTGATTTTTACTCGCTACCCGCTGCTCCACACTCGCTACTTTCCCTGCCATGCCCTCCTACCATATCGTCGTCTGCGGCAGCCTCGTGCCCGACCCGCTGCAGACCCTCGAGCCGATCTCCACTCCGACCGGCCCCGCCCTGAAAAACGAAATGATGCTGCCCGCCATGCTCGATCCTTGGGCGGGCCATGCGCTCTTCGAGGCGGCCAACCTCGCCAAACAGCACCCCGGCAGCAAGGTCTGGCTCGTCGCCCTCGGCCCCAAGGCGAAGCTTCAGCAGGTGCTGATGACCATCGCGCAGAAAGTGCCGTTCGAACTCGTCGCGCTCGACGGTCCGGCCAGCGGGTTCGCCGAATCCGCCGAGGTCGCCGCCGCGTTGGCCGGCGCCATCAACGGCATCACGGGGCTTGATAAAACCCGACTGCTCCTTTTTGGCGGTTGGGAATCCGCCTCGCGCGGCACCGGCACCACCATGCAGATGGTGGGCGAGCACCTCGGCATCGTCGATCAGTTCCAAGGGGTCGACCAGCTGACCGTGCGCTCCGACGGCTCATTCGATATCCTTGAGCGCGTCGAGGGCGGCAAGCACCAGGTCTCGGCCTGCGCCGGCGCGCCCGCGCTCCTCGGCTGGGCCACCGGCAACCTCCCCGAACCCGCCAACAACCCGCAGGTCGGCATGCTCAACATGCGCACCGCGATGCCTGCTCTCCAGCGCGCCAAACCGATCAAAGTCACCAACGACGGCGTCGCCTTCGCGGGCGTCTCCCTGCCCAGGCAGCGCCGCGACACCCGGATCGTCAAGGACCTCACCCCGGACGCCGTCGCCCGCGAAATTGTCGAGTGGATCACTCGCGACTGAGCGCCCTCCGCCATTCTTCCCAACATGGAAACCATTCTCTTCCTCGCGCCGACCGAAGCCGACGGCACGCTCAGCCAGAACGCCCTCGAAACCCTTGGTGCCGCCAAGGCGCTCACCGCCGAACTCGCCGGCTCATCCCTCATCGCCGGCCTCGTTGGCGCCACGATTCAACCCGCCGCCAACCAGATCGCCGGGTGTGGCGCCACGCGTTGCCTCGGCGTCGCCGGAACTGAGTTGGCCCAGTCCCGTTACTCGACCGATGCGGCCGCCGCCGAGGCGCTCGCCCAGGCTGCCGGCGCCACGCTCATCCTCGCCCCGGCGGGCTCGCGCTGGAACCGCGCACTGCCGGGGGTCGCGCAACGACTCGGCGGCCGGGTCGACACGCACGTGACCGCCCTCGCCGCTGCCGACGGCAAGCCGGCGATTACGCGCTGGTATTACCGGCAGCGCATGGAAGGCACGCTCACCCGCACCACGCGCCCGTGGATCGTTCTCCTCGAGTCCGGTTGCGCCCCCGCATGGTCCGGTGACGCCGGCCGCGCCACCGTCGAGAATATCCCCGTCGCGCTTCCGCCTTTGCGCACGTCGGTCACCGGTTTGAAAGCGCCGCCGGCCGACGAGCAAACGATCCGGCCCGACGCCAAGCTCCTCTTCGTCGCCGGCGCCGGCTGGACGAAGAAGCAGGCCGACGGCCTGGCGCACGCCGCCGAGGCCGAGCAGCTCATTCTCGGTTTCCTTAAAACCGCCCAAGCGTCGCTCGGCAGCACGAAGTCGCTCGTCGATCTCAGCGGCGAAGGGCAGGCCGTGCTCAAGTTCATGACGCATCTCAACCAGGTGGGCCAGACCGGTTCGACGCCGCGCCATCCCAAGGGCCTTGCGACCTGCTGCCACGGCGAGGAACCGCACACCGTTGGCTGGCGCTTCATCGGTGAGCGCCGCGCGATCAATCTCAATGCCGGCTGCAGCTGGGCGCAGGGCAAGGCCGACGTGCTCTATGTCGCCGATGCCTTCGCCGTCATGCGCGAGGTCAACCGCCTGCTCGCGGCCCGGCCCAGTTGACCTCCCCCTGTGCGCGGGAACGGCATTTGCCCGCGAAGAGTTCAACCGCACACCAAGGATTTTCCAGGTTATAACCTGCAGACAAGGAACTGTCCCTGCCGCCCATGAGTCGCGAAACCTGCTACCGTTGCTTCTGGCCAAAGGCCCTGTGCTGGTGCCCCTCGATCCATCCCATGGAGACACGGACCAGGTTCGTACTGCTCATGCACCCGAAGGAGTTCAAACAGGAGAAGGCCGGCACCGGCCGCCTCACGCACCTTTGTCTTGCGCAAAGCAAGATCCACATGGGCATCGGCTTTGACGGGGACGAAGCCGTGCAAGCCCTCATCAACGATCCCCGCCACTACCCCGTCCTGCTGTATCCCGGCACGACCGCCCGGAATCTTTCCCAGGGCGACCTCACCCCCGCCGACCTTGGAGGGCGCCAGTTGGTGGTCTTCCTGCTCGATGCCACGTGGAGCGGCGCCCGCCGGATGCTCAAACTCAGCCCCAGCCTGCAGCGCCTGCCCCGCATCATGTTCACCCCGGCCGCGCCGAGTCGGTTTGTCATCAAGCAGCAGCCGCAGC
>CAJBES010000135.1 GCA_903952145.1 uncultured Opitutaceae bacterium
CAGCCGGCGACCGTCTTGGATCCTTACCTCGCAAATTCCGCCTTCCTCTACGACCCGGTGAAGCAGGCGGCATTGGAGGCAATCTACCGGCAGTATCTGCAAATTGGCCGGACGCATGAACCCCGGATCGCAGCCTGTATTACAGCCGGGGCGAAGCTAAGGTTTCCGGCAATTTCAACCGGCTTGTAATAAGTCACCGTGGACGGGGTTGGAGTCAGGTGAAGACAAAAATATGAAAACAAAAATCATCCTCATCACCTCCCTCATCAGCGTGGGTCTCCTGACCGGCGCTTCGGCCTTTGCCCGCGGCGGCAACGGTGGCAGCCGAGCCGGCACCGGCACCCCGGTGCGCGATGGCTCCGGTCAGACGCTCAACCGCGGCAATCCTAACTCGACCGGCACGCCCCTCAAGGACGGTTCCGGCAGGGCCACCGCGCCCGGCAAGGGAGCCAAGGACGGGACCGGCGCCAATGCCAATTGCCCATTAGTGCCGGTAGTGCCGGCCCCTTGAATCCCTGATTTAGCGTTGATTCTTCTACTTCGGCAAACGAGCCGGCCGCTGGCCGGCTCGTTTTTTTGTCCTCCTGCGCCCGGCCCCGGTTACCTTCCGCGCTCCGGCCAGCATCATCGAGTTCGCCTGTGCCCATGTTCCCTCCCGCCTTTCCAGATTTTCTCCACCGCCACTCCTGCATCCTCGGCGAAGGGGCCGTCATTGAGCGCCTGCGCCGTCAGCCGGCGACCGTCTTGGATCCTTACCTCGCAAATTCCGCCTTCCTCTACGACCCGGTGAAGCAGGCGGCATTGGAGGCAATCTACCGGCAGTATCTGCAAATTGGCCGGACGCATGATCTGCCGCTTTTCATGACCGCCCCCACTTGGCGGGCCAACGCCGAGAACATCGCCGCCGCCGGTTGCGGCGGCCTCGATGTCAATGCCGACAACCTCCGACGGTTGCAGGCTCTCCGCGCTGCGACCGGACCGTATGCGGCCAAGGTGGTCATCGGGGGACTGATCGGCTGCCGCGGCGATGCCTATCGCCCCGAGGAAGCCTTGGCCGCCAAGGAAGCCCGTGTTTTTCATGCCTGGCAGGCGGATCGGCTGGCGGCGGCCGGGGCTGATTTTCTGCTCGGCATCACCCTGCCGGCGCTCTGTGAGGCCACCGGCCTTGCCGCGGCCATGGCCGCCACTGGCCGGCCCTTTTTGCTTAGTTTCGTTGTGCGCCCGGCCGGCACCCTGTTGGACGGGACGCCGCTCAAGGAGGCCATCGCCACCCTCGATGCGGGCGGGCAACCGCAGCCGACGGCCTACCTGATCAATTGCACGCATCCCGATTTTGCCCGGGCTGCACTCTGTCATCCGGCAAATTCCTCGCCGCTGGTCCGGCAAAGGATCATCGGCCTGCTCGCCAACACCGCCGCCCTCAATCCCGAAGCTCTGGATGGTCAGAAACATCTGGTTGAGGAGGAGCCCGCGCGCTTTGCCCATGCCATGCTGGATCTGCATCGGGACCTCGGCCTGAAAATCCTGGGTGGCTGCTGCGGCACCGACGACCGCCATATCCGCGCCCTCGCCGGCCTGCTGGCTTGAGCCGGCTCGCGGCGCTCCCGCCCGCCGACCGACCGCCGGTGAATTTCGTCTTCCAGACCTATCACGCGATGGTGGCCATCGGGACGGGACTGATCGTGGTGATGGGCACGGCGGTGCTGCTGGCGTGGCGCGACCGTCTTTTCTCCAGGCGTTGGTTCCTCTGGGTGCTCGTGTTTTCCGTGCTGGGGCCGCAACTGGCCAACCAGCTGGGCTGGTGGTCGGCTGAGGTCGGACGCCTGCCTTGGATTGTGCAGAGCCTGCTGCGCACGCAGAGGGCTTCTCCAAGGTGCTGCAAGCCGAGGCGGTCGTGACCTCATTGGTGCTCTTCGCCTTTATCTACGCGCTCCTGTTTGTCCTCTTTGTCTACCTGCTGAACGACAAGATCCAACACGGCCCCGACGAAGCCGACCTCACTCCCACGGGCAAGCTGGCCCACCATCTTCACGCTGGCGACGCTGCTTTACGTGCCGCACAGCACCGAGGCCATCAAGCACGAGCCGTGGTTTTTTGTCGTGGTGGTGCTGGCGGTCCTCGCGGTGGCCAACATCCCGAGATCCATCACGCGCCGGCGCGACTTCGAAGCCTTTCTTTCATCCTGTGGCGCCATGCTGTGCCTCATGGCCCTCTTCGGCATCGGCATGTAACCCAACCTGGTTTACAGCCACCCCCTGCCGGCAAACAGCCTCACGATCATCAATGCAGCTTCCTCACAAAAAACGCTGGGCATCATGCTGACCATCGCCCTGATCGGCCTGCCGGTCGTGCTGACCTACAGTATCAGCATCTACTGGATCTTTCGCGGCAAGGTGCAGATCAACCGGATGAGTTATTGAAGTAACTCTGGCGAGCCCTTGCGGACCGGAGAAATCCGCCTTAGCTGGGAGCGAACAAAATTTTTCTATGAACCCATCCTCTCTCGCCCCCACAGTTGTTTCCAAGCTCAACCAGCAGCTCAACCATGAACTCGGCGCCGCGCACGGTTACCTGGCCATTTCCCTCTGGTGCGAAGGGCAGAACTTGAAGGGCTTTGCCGCCTTTTTCGACAATCAAGCGAAGGAGGAACGAGCACACGCCGAGAAGCTTACCCGGCATCTCATCAATCGCGGCGGCACCCCGGAAATCGAAGCGCTGCCGGCGCCAAAGCAGAACTTCAAAACCCTGTTGGAAGTCGCCCTGCTGGCCCAGGCCATGGAGCAGGCCAACACACGCGGGATAAACGAGGTCTACGAGGCCGCGCTCACCGCCAAGGACTATCCGGTGCAAGTATTGATGCACTGGTTCATTAACGAGCAGGTGGAGGAAGAAGCTTGGACGGCCGAGATGATTGATCGCATCAGAAGTGCCAGCTGTGCCGGCAGCCTCTCAGACCTTGACCGTCACATCGGGCGCCTGCTGGGCGGCAGCAAAGAATAATCCCAGTCCGGCGCTGGAGGCATCGCACATCCTTGCGTTCCATTCTGACCATTTCCGGGCTCGTTTTGTTCACAGGCCTCACGGCAGCCTGTTTGGCGGAGAACGTCGTTCGCATTACTGCGAGTGACGCCGCCCGGCTGGTCAGGGACGGAAATGCCGTCCTTATCGATGTCCGGGAGCCGGCCGAATGGGCCGCGACGGGTGTGGCGACGCCCGCCGCCCTGTTGCCGATGAACGATTTCAAGGGAGAAAGAAAACTCTGGCGGCCCTTTCTCGAACAGCACGCCGGCAAGGAACTCATCCTATATTGCCGTTCGGGACGCCGCTCCGGACTGGTCGCCCAAGCTTTGGCCGCCGAAGGCTGGAAGACCCGCAATGCCGGCCGGTTTCAGGATTGGGTGAAAGCCGGCTTGCCCACACGCGCCCCTTAAACTGGAGCGCTGCACCGGCCTTGTTGAAGATTTTCAAAAGCAGGGACGCCTGACTGAGGTGGCGCGGGGCTTCAGCCTATGCCCTTGCCAGCTGAGTGCGGGTTAAAGCACCGCAGTACTTCGGGCCATCGCCGTCACATCTTCGAGTAAGTCTCAGTAATGTGATTTTCCCACGGAACGCACCGGGGGTGATGCGTGCCATTTCTTCAGGCGGGCGGCATTGATCACGCACACGCAGTCACTGCCATCCACCGTCTGCAGCCAGTGCAGGTCGAGGGCAGCAAACTCGCGGTCCATCGCGGTGCGCAGGCCGCCCACCTCGATGAGGACGATGCCGTGCGGTTTGAGCCGCGTACGCGCCTGCCGGAGCAGTTTGCGGATGATCGCCAGTCCATCGGCACCGCCATCAAGCGCCAATCGCGGTTCGCGCTGAAATTCGGCCGGCAGCGCGTCGCAGTGCGCACTCGGTTCATAGGGTGGATTGCTGAGGATGACGTCATATTGCGCCACCGGCACCCGGTCGAAGACATCGCTGCGGTGCAGTAGCATCCGGCGGGTGAGCCGGAAATTATTCCGGTTGATTTTCGCCACCTCCAGTGCGTCGGCTGAGAGGTCCACCGCATCCACCCGTGCACGGGGAAAATGCTGCGCGAGCAGAACAGCCAGGCAGCCTGAGCCGGTGCACACATCCGCGACCTGTGTGACCTTGGCCGGGTCGGGCAACCACGCGTCAATTTGCTCCGGAATGATCTCCAGAAAATAGCTGCGTGGGATGAGCACGCGTTCGTCCACGTAAAATTTCTGGTCGCCCAGCCACGCCTCCCTGGTCAGGTAGGCCGCCGGCGTGCGGTCAAGCACCCGGCGTCGCAACACTGTCTCCAGTTTCGCACGCTCGCCCACCGTCAGTTGCCGCGTCAGCACACCCGCCTCGCTGTCCAGCGGCAGACCGACCGTGCGCAGCATGAGATAGAGCGCCTCGTCGTGTGCTGTGGTCGCAATCTGTCCTAGCGCCAAGCCATGCTGTTGATACAGCTTCATCGCCTGCTTCAGCCACGCCCCAAGCGTCGCGGGCCGCTTCAAATCGGCAAAAAGCTCACCTGTTTTCCCCGGGGATTTTACCTTTGCCGTCATCGCTTCGCCGGATGATCGCGCCGCTTCAGCGCGCCAGCATCTGGAAAATCATCACGAAGGGCAGTGAAACGAGGCCCATGATGAACCTCAGCCCGTATTGCACCGGCGGCAGGTTGATGGCCACGAGCAGCACCAGCCAGCTCCATTGGGCGATCCGGAAGTAAGTCTCGTCGCTCATGCCGACGGCGTGCTTCATCACCGTGCCACCATCGAGCGGCGGCAGGGGCAGAAGGTTGAAAACCGCCAGCACCACATTGAGCGTGATCATCATGCCGAACAGCTCGATGGTGCGGCTGGCGCTGCCGGCCAGCAGACCGCCGGCAATGGCAGCGAGCAACGCCAGCGCAAGATTGGAAAACGGGCCCGCGATCGTTGTGAGCAACTCGTCACGCTTCCGGTGCTGGAAGTTCGAAATATTTATCATCACGGGTTTGCCCCAGCCGAACAAAATCCCGCCGGGAAAGGCAAATATGCAGACCAGCGGAAAAATCACGGTCCCAAACATGTCCATATGCGCCAGGGGATTCAGCGTGACGCGGCCCTGCGCCGAAGGCGTGTGATCGCCGAGTTTGTCCGCCATAAAGGCGTGCGCCCACTCGTGGATGCAGATACTGACCACAAAAATGAGGTAGAAGATAAGTCCTTGGCGCAGCTGCACCAGATCGATGGCGGAATCCATGCCCTATTTTGCGCTGTCGCCGGGAAGCTGCGCAACCAGCTTTTGTTTCTGCGTCTCAAGCGCCGGTTCCGACACCAAGGTGAGCACAAGGCGGGCGTGGTCGATCTTGCCCTGCTTGAGCAGGATGTTCGCCGCGTGCAGCCGCATCGTCTCGCGCTCAATGGGCGTCTCCGCCCTCTCCTCCAACCCGCTCCACGCCTTCAGCGCCGCGTCCCAGTCGGGGTGCTCAAGGTCGTAAAACGACTCGGCATAGCGATAGGCAAATTCAAGCCGGTCCGGCGCCAGGAGTGTGGCCTGTTGGAAGGCTGCGTGCATGTTGCGATCGAGGCTGGCCCGGGTCCATTCGCCGGCCTTCAAAAAATCGTCGCGCGCCTCGACCAGCAGCATGCCGAGCTGGTAGTGGTAAAGCGGCTCCTTGGGCGCGAGCTCGATGGCGGCGAGAAAATACGAGACGGCCTCCAGGGGCTTGCCCGCCTCGGCGAGCAGGTTGCCAACCTGGTTTTTCACCAGGGGGATCTTCGGATCCAGCCGGTTGGCCTTCATCAGCATCACCAGGGACTCTTTGCGCATGTCCACCTTGCCGAGCAGATACCCGTAGGCCGCGTGACCTTCGGCACTGGCCGGGTTGTTGCGCAGGAACATCTCGTAGTTGTGGGCGAGAGCCTGCACCTGGGCCTGGAAACTGTCGCCGTCCAGCTTGTCGCCTTGTTTGCCTGCCTCGACAAAGAGTGCGCGCTGGCGCTCCAGCAGGAGCCGCAGCGTGTGATTGGACATGGTCTCACCGGCGGGCTCGCCCCAGGCGAGTGGGGCGCAGAGCATACAGAGGCAGATTATTTTTTTCATGCGTTCGTGGGCTGCGACACTATCAGCCGGCCAAGGTGCCCACGCAAATCATCATCCGCCCGCGGCAAAAGACATGCAGTCGGACCTGTGCAAAAGCCCCGGCCGCCAGCGATCCCGCCACCAGCCCGGGGTCGTGGCCTGGCCTGCGCATGACAACCACCGTGCTCCGCCCGCTCATGCGGATCAGCGCGCCAGGGGCTTGAGTAGGGCAAATTTGCCACTGGCCGCGGGTGCGATAAATTTACGGCGGAAAGCGTTTACGCGCACACCCTCGCCCAGCAGCCGCACCAGCTCGCCGGCCAGTGCCGGCGGCGCGGAATGCTCGGCCACGTAGTGGAAATCCCAGCGCTGCTCCGCCGTCTGCACGAAGCTGTAGTGCCAGCAGGAGAAATTGTCCGGCAGGGCGGCATCCACCTCGGTTGGCGAGACAAGGGCCCCGTCGGGCCGGAAATGAAGCCCGCCTTCGCGGCCCAGAATGCGGTAGCCCGTCGAAAATTTGCGCACGATGTCGCCCGTGTGGTAGCGCAGCAGCGGCATCGCTTCGCGCCCACGGGTCGTGACGTAGATCTGGTAGACATCCGGCAATCCGGCACGCCACGGCACGAGCTCGATGAAGGCGTTGTCATCAATCACCAGCGAGTTGTCCTGGAAGGCTTCGCCAACGAAAAGGTAGCCCGCCTCAGTGGAACCATAGAGATCCACCTGCGGGGCCGGAAACACCTCCGCAATGCGCCGGCTGTGCTGCAGGCTGGCCTTGCCATACGTGAGAATCACCGCCCGGATGCTCGGCACGCTGACCCCGCGCTGCTGCATCGCCCGGGCCAGCAGCGAAAGGTAAATGGGCTCGCCCTCGATCACCTCGGGCTTCGTGGCCTGCAGCTCCAGCACGATGCGGTCCCATTCGGCTTTGGGAAAGGCAAACGGATCGCTCGAGAGGTTCAGAAAAACCGTGCCATTGAAATAGCGGTGTGGAAACGGATGGTCCTCGTAGGGGCAAAGGTTGCTGGAGCAGCCCACCGGCGCCAGCACGCACTTGCGGTAGGAGCGGCCCACGAATTCGCGCAGGATGGGCGAGGCCAGGTAGGCACGGTCAGTCTGCGCCTCCCACCAACCTTGTTCCATGATCACCGTCATCGGCCCCTGCGTGGTGCCGGAGGTGGACTCGTATTCGAAGCGCTTCTCCGCCATGCCGCGTTCGATGGCCCGGAAATCGGCGAAGAAGGCCTGGTGGCCATGCTCGATGATATCCTTTTTCGCCAGCGCCGGGATCCCGCGGTAAGAGGACCATTGCAACGGGTTGTTGTGCAGCGGAAACCGCCGGCCGTAGAGCGGACTGCGCTCGTAGATGCTTCTGATTTCCTGCTCAAGCGGCTCCGGCATCCGGTCCACCGCCAAAGGACCGAACACGGCGGGATGATTGGCGAAGACGGGGACGGACATGGCAGATTGGTTCTGCAGGTAAGCGCAGCAGACGGTGAAGTCAAATGCCGCCGGCCTGCAGTGCCTGCCAGCGGGGCTCAAACAGGAACAGGGCGTTGAGCACAAGGCTATGGGTGATGCCACCGCTCCGGGCGCGCGCCAACACCTCGTCCACCGGCAGGGTCAAAACCTCGATTTCCTCGTCGTGGTCCCAGGCTGTCGGCGCGGCCGCCACCGCCTGTTCAATCAACACGACATGGCAGTGATTGCCCAGAATGGCGGGATTTGGCCGCACCTGGCCGAGGAGACAGGCGTTGGCGCCAGTGAAACCGGTCTCCTCTCGCAGCTCGCGGGCGCCCGCGGCCAACGGAGCCTCGCCGCCGTCCATCACCCCGCCCGGAATTTCGAGGGTAAAGCCGTCCACGCCGAAGCGGAACTGCCGCACCAGCACCAACCGGTGGTCCGGCGTCAGCGCGACCACATTCACCCAATCGGGCGGCTGGGCGACAATGAAATCGCGCTCGGTGCGCCGCACCGGGTGCCGGTAGCGCACGCTGTGCAGATCGAAGACCCGGGTGTGTGCGATCAGCGTTTGCCCGAGTTTTTTCCAACGCGCGGGTCTGCCTGGGGTGGTGCTCATGGGGTCAAAAAAAATGCCTCCCGACTTGCGTCAAGGAGGCATCTGGAAAATTGCGCGCCGCTTACTTCTTCGGCATCTTGATCTTCTGGCCGATCTTCAGCTTGCTGGAATCCACGCCGGGATTGACCGTCTGCATATCCGTGATCGAAGCACCATGGGCACGGGCGATCTTGGCGAAGGTGTCGCCCGCCTTGATGATGTATTCATCGGGGCCGGCCACGGCGGGGGCGCCGCCTTTGGCGGAGCGGGCGGGAGCCTTGGCGGATTCCTCCAGCTTGGTGACGCCGGCACGGAGCTCACCGAGCGCGGCACCAACTTGATTGAAGGCGTCCTGCGTCGAACGCGTGAGCGCCGCAAGATCACGGGAGGCCTTGTCGGCGGTCGCGGCGGTTGAACTGACCTGCGATTCCAAGGCGTCCACTTTCGCGAGTTTTTCCTCATGCGCAGCAAGGGTCTTGCCAACGCTTGAGAGCTTGATGGCGGAGTAGCCGCCGAGTAGCAGCGCAATCACGCCGACGATGATGCCGCCAACCGGAAGCATACTGTTATTTTCGCGGGAAATAGTGTCCATGGGTTTAGAGTTAGGGAACTCAGGACTAAGGGAAGCCCCTTCTGACGCAAGCAGAGATTATTTGCCCTGTCGGGTGCGGTGGCGGCAACTGCCAGCCGGCAGCAAGCTTAGCCCTCCCTTGCCCCGGGGTTACGGGCGGTGGCGGCGCCAACAGCGCCACGTCAACATTGACAGAAGCGGCCGGCACCCCTCCCATCGCGGCCGTCAACGGGGTGTAGCTTAGCCTGGTAGAGCGCCTGGTTTGGGACCAGGAGGTCGCAGGTTCGAATCCTGTCGCCCCGACCATTTAATAGACCAATTCGGACAAAATCGGATGAGGTAGTCCTGATTTGGCGAAACGACTTTGGGCAATCCAACTATGGCCGTTGGGTCAAGCCACCAGGGGATTTGACCTGTAACGATCCCACCCTTCCTCCCGTGTGGCGTGCCGGCTGGCGGCAGTGGTACCGTAATTTTAATACCAAAGTCTATAGATAAATAGACTTTACATCGCGACTGAATTTCTGCGGCGTTGCGGGATGGCAAGAAAACTACCGGAACTGGGGGAGAAATTGGCCACGGAGATCGAGACGGCCTGGGCGCAGCCGCAGG
>CAJBES010000136.1 GCA_903952145.1 uncultured Opitutaceae bacterium
GGGGTGGAGGTCTCGCACGACCTGAAGTCCGCCCTCGCCGACGCCGAGGTCGTCATGCTGCTGCGCATCCAGCATGAGCGTCAGGCCAGCGGCCATTTCCCCTCGCTCGGCGAATACACCAGCATGTTCGGCCTCAACAAGACCCGCGCCTCCTGGCTCAACCCCAAGGCCATCATCATGCACCCCGGCCCGATCAACCGCGGCGTCGAGATCGACAGCGAGCTCGCCGACGGCCCGCGCAGCGTCATCCTCGAGCAGGTCACCAACGGCATCGCCGTCCGCATGGCCGTCCTCTACCTCTGTGCCGGCGGCCAGCCCGATCACGTCATCACCACCGAATAATTTCGCGCCATGCCCAGCCTCTGGATTGTCAACGCCCGCGTCATCGACCCCGCCGCCAAGCGCGACGCCGCCGGCGACCTCTTCATCAAGGACGGCAAATTCGCGGCCGGCCTCAGCGCCGCCGACAAAAAGCGGGCGAAGAAAATCGACGCGGGCGGCCTCGTGGCCTGCCCCGGCCTCGTGGACATCCACGTCCATTTCCGCGAACCCGGCCAGACGCACAAGGAAACCATCGCCTCCGGCTCGCGCTGCGCCGCCGCGGGCGGTTTCACCACCGTCGTCTGCATGCCGAACACCGCGCCGGTGGCCGACAACGCCGGCACCATCCAGTTCATCATGGACGCCGTGCGCCGTGACGCCGTCGTCAAGGTCCTGCCCACCGGCTGCATCACCGTCGGCATGAAAGGCCAGGCCCTCGCCCCCTACGGCTCGCTGAAACGTGCCGGAATCGTGGCCATCACCGACGACGGTGAATGCGTGCAAAGCAACGAGCTCATGCGCCGCGCCTGCGAATACGCGAAGATGTTCGGTCTCCCGATCATGGATCACTGCCAGGACCAGTCCATGACGCAAGGTGCCGTCATGAACGAGGGCGTCATGTCCACCCGTCTGGGTCTCCGGGGCTGGCCCAACGCCGCCGAGGACCTCATCGTCTCCCGCAACATCATCCTCGCCACCTACACCGGCGCGCATCTCCACCTGCAGCACATCTCCTCGAAGTTTTCCGTCGAGATGATCCGCCGGGCCAAGAGCCGCGGGGTGCAGATCACCGCCGAGGCCACGCCCCACCACTGCGCGCTCACCGATGCAGCGCTCGTGGCCTACGACCCCAATTTCAAGATGAACCCGCCGCTCCGCACCGAGGCCGACCGGCAGGAGATCATCGCCGGCCTCCGCGACGGCACGCTCGACTGCATCAGCACCGACCACGCCCCGCACACCGACTACGAGAAGGATCGCGAATTCGACTACGCGCCCAACGGCATCCTTGGCTTGGAAACCGCCCTCGCCGTCTCCCTGGCCGTCCTCGTCCGCCAAAACAAGTTCAAGCTTGCCCACGTCATCGACCTGCTGACCCGCCGCCCCGCCCGGATCCTCGGCCTGCCCGCCGGCACGCTCGCCGCGGGCGCCGCCGCCGACGTGTGCCTCTTCGATCCGGCGGAAAAGTGGCGCTACGACGCCAAGGCCGGCTTCAGCAAGTCGAGCAACTCCCCTTGGCACGGCCAGACGCTCACAGGCCGTGTGCGGACCACCCTCGTGGACGGCCGCGTGGTGTTCGACCGGGGCAGGATCACCGCCTGACCCGGGGCATCGTTGGCGGTTGCGCCGCGGGCGGTTTTGCGCCGCACTCACAGCCCATGCCCGCCACCTACGCCCATCCGGTCCTTGCCTTGGAGCTCGTCCTGTTCCTCGTGGGCTGCGTGCTGCTTTGGCGGCTCGGGCTGAGCCCGGCGGCCCGCCGGCAACCGCTGGCGCTGCCGTGCTGGAACATCAAGCTCAGCGACTTTTTCATGTTTCTCTGGCTGGTGGTGTGCTGTGGCCTGCTGATGCAGTTTGCCGCGGTGCCCCTGCTCCGGCATGCCGCCCTGGGGGCCTCCGCCACGACCATCCTCACCGGGGCCGCCTTTCACGTCGGCATGCTGGGCGGGGTGATTATTTTTGGCCGCCTGCACCGGGCCGGGGCCGCCCTGCCGACCGCCCGTGCGGCGGCACAAATCCTCGGCGGCTGCGCCGTCTTTCTGATTGCGCTGCCGTTGATCACCGCCTGCGGCCTGCTCTGGCAGGAACTGCTCTCCGCCGTGGGCCTGCCGGCGGAACCCCAGGACCTGATCGCCCTGTTCGCCAGCATCAAATCCCCGCTGCTGCTCGCCGTGATGATCTTTCTCGCCGTCGTCATGGCCCCCGTGACCGAGGAACTGGTCTTCCGCGCCGGTCTCTTCCGCTACGCCCGCTCCCGACTCCCGCGCTGGCTGGCGCTGGCGCTGCCCGCCTGCCTGTTCGCTTCCCTGCACGCCAATCTCGCCAGCTTCGCCCCCCTGACCCTGCTCGGCGTCATCTTCTCGCTCGCCTATGAGCGCACCGGCAGCATCGCGGTGCCCATTGTCGCCCACGGACTCTTCAACCTGAACACCATCGTGCTCATTCTGGCCGGCATCGGCCTCTAGCATGCACCCGTTCACCCAACGCCAAGCTGACTCGGTCTCCGCCCTCGGGGAGGAAGGGCTCATCGTCGCCCTGCGCCGCTGGCTCGGCACCGCCTCACCCCGGGCACCCTTTGGCATCGGGGACGATTGCGCGGTGCTGCCGGTCGTGCGCGGCCTCCAGCTCATCACTGTGGATCCGGTCATCTACGGCCGGCATTTCAATGACACCGTGCCGGCCCGCGCCGTCGGCGCCAAACTCCTCAAACGCAACCTCAGCGACCTGGCGGCCATGGGCGGCCGGCCCACCGCCGCCGTGCTGGCGCTGACGCTGGACGCCCGGGTAAGCCTCGCCTGGCTCGAGGATTTTTACCGCGGCCTGGCCGCTTGCGCCCGGCGCCAC
>CAJBES010000137.1 GCA_903952145.1 uncultured Opitutaceae bacterium
CGTCCTGACTACTACTATCAGCGCCGCGAGGTGGCTGTGCTGGGCAATGACCTGACGCAGTTCGAGGCGCAGCGCATCAGCGTGGGCCGCATGATCCTCTTCTTCCGCGCCTCCGCCGCAAAGCAGGAGCTGCCGGAATGGGGCTGGCCCCGCAACTGCAACGGCCTCACGTGCCGGATGTGCGACTACGAATGTTTCTGCATGCAGAACGTGCATGTGACGGCGGAGAATCCGCCGGCAGGTTTCATGGCGGGTGCCGTGAATCCCGAATTGTCGAATGGTTAAAAGGAAAAAGCGAGGTGCAAAATGTTCCAGATTGGTATTAAAAGTGAGTTATGTTCAGAAGGGTTGAAGACCCTTGTCATGTCCAGTAAAGCTGGGTGCAATACGGTTGAAGCAATGATTGCGAATGAATTAATTATGTTAATGAGTTTGCACATGGTTGATATTCAAAATAAGTGCTTGAAAGAGCTTGGCGTCACCGGGATGTTTACTGGCAAACCCGAAATGACGGTCATTGCAAAGGGAGGAGAGAAACATGGATAACGCAACACTGCCCTGCCCTCCTCCTCCTACGAAACTTCAGCCTCCTGTGCGCGGTGGTGCTCCTGTTAAGGCAGTGCCTCCAGCGGTTGCGCCGATAGCCAAAGCGGTCGTGAAGTTCGGGAAGGTGGCGCCGTCTGGCGTCGGCCATCGGATTCTGCTCTACGGTCCGGGCGGCATCGGCAAGACGACGCTGGCTTGCTCCCTTCCCGGCCCCGTGGCGTTTTTCGACCTGGACGAAAGTTTGGCGCGTCTGCGTCCGCAACTGGAGGCAAAGGGCCTTCTCGAAAACGTGATGCCGGTTGAAGGCATCACAACGTGGGCGGCCCTGCGATCAGCGCTTCAAAGCGACGGCTGGGATGGCGTCCGTTCGATTGTCATCGATACCGGCACCAAGGCCGAGGAGCTCGCGATCGCGTGGATGTTCGCCAACATCAAAGAGAAGGGCGTGTCTGTCTCCCGCATGGAGGATTACGGCTACAAGTCCGGATACCGCCATCTCTTCGACACCTTCAATCTTCTCCTCTGCGATCTTGACGCGCACGCCCGCGCCGGCCGCAACGTGGTGCTCGTGTGCCACGAGTGCGCGGCCAAAGTGCCGAACCCCCAGGGGCTCGACTGGATCCGCTACGAGCCCCGGCTCTCCCAGGATGACAAGAACTGCCAACTGCGCTATCGCGCGAAGGAGTGGGCGGATCATGTCTTCGCCTTCCTCTACGATGTGAACGTGGGCAAGGACGGCAAAGGGACGGGCAGCGGGACGCGTACGATTTACGCGAGCGAGTGGCCGTTCTGCATGGCTAAAAGCCGTACGACGGACGGGACATTCCCGGTGATCAATGATGATAATTTCTGGTCGAACATTATTTTTGAGTAACAAAAAAAGGAGATGACTATGGAAGCTGGAAAATACGGAGCGGTGTCAAATTCCGCGTCTGTCTATGAAAAAGACGGCAAGCTGATTGTCGCCATGGAGTTCAGCGTCGGCGCAGAGTGCGAGATGTTAAAAAAGTACTTCGTCCTGTTCAAGGCTGACGGCTCGCCGAACATGAATGACTATAATCTCATCCGCGAGTTCAGCGGCTGGGACGGCATCGACCCCTACTGGATTCAGGAAAACGCTGGTGCGGAATGGCCTGTCGAGGTGGTGGTCGCGTGGGAGCCCGGCTTCAAGGAGCCGTCAAAGCTGTTTCTAAATATCAAGTGGGTCAACGCTGTCGGCGGTGCCGGCATGCCCGAGTCCTCGGACCGCGCGACGATCATGGCGCGTTTCGGCTCGAAGCTTCGCGCCCTTGCCGGACCGAAACCCGTTCAAAATTCACGCCACACGCCGGTGAAGACAACGGCTCCGTCCGCCCCCCCTGCCCGTGTCCCGCCTCCTGCGCCCACACGTCCGCCTCCCGGCGGCGTGAACCATACGCAGACAAGCTGCTGGGATGCGCTGCAGTCAGGTCAGCCGAACGCCTCGCAAGCAGAGCTCGAAGACCTCTGGTATTCGATCGTCACGGGCGACCAGGCTACGATGACAAGCGCAGACTGGGCGAAGGTGGCCGAGGCCATCTCACGGCTGAGCGTGAAGCCTCCGGCAACTGATGAGGAACCCATGCCGTTCTAAAAACTGAACCCCGCCCCTTTCCGGATTTGGAAGGGGCGGCTTCCGAAAGGATAAACAAAATGACGATCACAATCGAACTGAGTACATCGGTGAAAAGCATCGAGGCTGCGGCCAGGGCCATCAGCGCCATCCGGTGCTCACGCGAAAACATGCGGCGTCTCGACAAGGAGGCGAAGCGCACGGCGACGGGCTTCGAAGACGAAGCTTTCGCTGATCTCTGCCTGGCATCAAATATCCTGGACGCAGTCAGCAAGGGGGCTGTCCGTGCGAAATAAGTACCTGAAAAGGAAAAAATGGAGAGAGCGCGAATGCGTGTTTTTTATCATGAGTGTCTGTGCTTTCGCGCTATCCGTGGTTTTCGTGTGCGCCCTGGGCGCGCACTGCTGGGTCACGTGCCATCACAAGTAAAAAAGGAGTTTTGTCAATGAGTGTTTCCTATTTGAAAAAGGAGAGTATCCAGACTAAAGGGATGCAGGTCCGCGCACGGCTGTGCGAGGAGACGGTGAAGGAGTATGTCGAGGCGATGGCCGCAGGCGCGAAGTTTCCGCCGGTGATCGTGTTTCACGACGGGACAAACTACTGGCTCGCGGACGGCTTCCACCGGCTTGAGGCATGGAAGCGCAACGGCGTCAATTCAATTAAGGCGGAAGTTAAAGAGGGAAGCCGGATCGACGCGCTGAAGTTCGCTTTCGGGGCGAATAACAGTCACGGGTTGCGGATGAGCAACGAGGACAAGAGGCAGGTTGTTTTAATCGTTTACGAAAACCGCGTCGCCCTCGGTCTAGGCGAGGTTCCGAGTGCAAGTGCGGTTGCAGAAATGTGCGGTGTTTCGCACACGTTTGCAGGCAGTCAGCTTGCAACCGTTGCACCCTGGAGGGATGCAACAGAGCGTCAAGGCGCGGACGGAAAGAGGTACAAATTGCCCATTCCGCCGCCTCGTCCGCCAATGCCGGTGCCCCCGGGCGCAAGGTTCCCGATCCCCCCGCCTCGTGGCGGGTCTGATGGTGGCGGTTCGCCTTCGGACAGGGACGGCGACGAAGATCAGGGCGTCGGCGGCAAGGACTTGAGCCCGTCCTCAGTCAGGCCTCAGCATTTGACCGACATGCTCGGCAACCCCGTCCCCCCGAATGTCGCGGAACTCTGGATGCGCCGCACCGAATTGACGGAGCTTGTCAAGCTGCTCCAGAAGGGGCGGCTCGCCGTGGCGAAGGCTCAAGACGCGGGGGACCCGCTGTGGGGCAACTTCAATTTCAGTTCCGTCATGATGCATCTTGATAATGCGCTGGCGAACGTGAAGGGCGCCGTGCCTCACTGCTTGTGCGTCTACTGCCAGGGCATCGGCTGCAAGGCGTGCCGTACGGGCATCATGCCGCTGGCGCAATACGAAA
>CAJBES010000138.1 GCA_903952145.1 uncultured Opitutaceae bacterium
CAGGCAAATTTCTAGAGTGGGCGCAGGTCCACGGCAAGGACCGCCATCGGCTCTACGGCACGCTGGCCTCTTCCGTTTTAACCCCGCTTCAGGCCGGTCACAACCTGGTCATGAGTGTCGATGTGCAGGGGGTGGAAAGTTTCCGCCGCGCAGCGCAAACCAACCCGCTGCTTGCCCGTCACTTGACGACCGTTTTCATCGTGGTGGATCATGATCGCCTTGTGGCCCGCATGCGCGACCGGGCGCTGGACAACGAGGCGGAAATCGCCGGCCGCATGAAAACCGCGGAACGTGAACTGCGCGAGGCGCACAAGTTTGATTTTCAGATCCACAGCCACACCCGTGATGAGGATTTTGCCGCCCTGCGCGTGATCATTGCACAGGTTCGGAAAGCGCGGGATTGACACGCGCGCCGGATATGGGCCCGGGGCACGGGCAACCCGGCAACCGGTTGCGTGATGCCGGCGGAGGACCTTACGGCTGCCGGACGTGCCGCCGGTATTCTTCGCTGCGCCGGATGCTCTCGCGCAAATCTCCCTCGGTCCAGCCGTCGTCCAGTATTTTGCGACGGTAATTTTCCAGCCCCTGTGGATCGGGCTCACGGTCGAGCAACTCCCGGTAAACCCGGCCGATGATCCGTGTCGTCACCGGCCCGCGGTATTCCCCGCTGGCGCGCAAGGAGTCGCGCACCATGTCCTCCGACCAGTTGCGATCGATGATGTTATTCCGATAGTCGCGCAGGCCGGCGGCATCGGGCGCCCGCTCCAGAATGTCCCTATAAGCGCGCCGGATGATCTGCTCGGCATCGACCGGTGCGGACCGGTGGGACCCGGACCGGCCTTCCCCGGCCGCCCACGCCACACGGACGGAGGAAATACGGTCGTTGAAGCGCGGACCGCCCCGGAGGTCTTCACGGCCAAGATCGCGGATGTCCTGGGTGCCCCGCAGCACGACGCCGCGGAACTTGGCGTCCGTGTGAACCAGCACTTCGGCGCGGCCCTCGATCCGGATGGAGGAGATGCGGTCGTTGGCGCGGCGACCGTTGTCGAATTTCGTGTAGGCCAGGTTGACCAACTCCTCGCCGGCCTCGAGCACGATGGCTCCGCCGCAAAAATTCGCATGTTCGTAGAGAATGACGCGCGCCGGTTCCCGCTGTTCCCTCCGGTCGCCCGCAACCAGCAGGGAGGTGACGGTCAGGGCGACGAGGATGGAACAGAATCTCATGCCCATAGGACGCCGGGGCCGGCCGTTTTATTCAATACCGGAATCCGGCGGTGCGGTCCTGTTTACTCGCTGTCGCTCACGAAGTGGCAGCCCTTGCTGACGGGATTGAGGGAGGCCGCATGCACCACCAGCAAGGCGGTCTGCACCGCGTTGCGGAGTTCGATGAGTTCACGGGTTGGGCGACAATCGCGGTAGAAGGCCTGGATATCCTCGCGGAGTTGCAGCAGGATGCCCCGGGCCCGGGCCAACCGGCGGGGCGAGCGGACAATACCGGCATAGTTCCACATTGTCTGGCGGATTTGAGACAAATCCTGCCAGATCAGCATCGGATCGGGCACCTTCGTCGGGCTGCGCCACGCTTGCGGGTCGGGCAAGCGGAAGGGGCCAGGACCGCGCAGTTCGGCCGCGTCGGCCTGTGCGGTGCCTTTGGCTGAAATGAGACACTCAAGCAGCGAAGTGCTGGCAAGCCGGTTGGCCCCATGCAGGCCGGTACAGGCCGTTTCGCCGATGGCGTTGAGGTGACGGACATTGGTGCGCCCGTGCAAATCGGTATGCACGCCGCCACACGAAAAATGCGCCGCGGGAACCACCGGCAGGCGCTCGCGCGTGATGTCCACGCCTGCCGCCAGGCAACGCTCATAAATGGCGGGAAAACGCTCGCGGATGAAATCCGGCCTGAGTGCGGACAGATCGAGGTAGACGCAGGCCCCTCCGGTGGCGGCGAGATGCTGCTTGATGGCGCGCGACACGATGTCCCGCGGCGCCAGCGAGCCGCGCGGATGCACGCCGTCCATGAACCGCCGGCCGCGGGCATCCACCAGCACCGCGCCCTCGCCCCGCAGCGCCTCGGTGATGAGGAACGGTTCGGCGCCCTGGTGATAGAACACGGTCGGGTGGAACTGCACGTATTCGAGGTCGATCAGCCGCGCGCCGACGCGGTAGGCCATGGCCACGCCGTGGCCGACGCTGCCGGGCACGTTGGTGCTGTGCAGGAAAATCCCGCCGAGCCCGCCGGTGGCGAGGACGGTCTTCCGGGCCACGAAGGCCACCACCCCGCCCGCGGCCGGGTCGAGCGCATAACAGCCGAAGCAGGTGAGCGGCTCGTAGCGGTCGCGGGGATCCTCGGCGTTGTGCGACAGCGTGAGCAGGTCGATGGCGGTAAAGCCCGGGCGGCGCGTGATGCCGGGCGTGGCGTCCACGCGGGCGGCCAGCGCGGCCAGGATGGAGTGCCCGGTGGTGTCGCGGGTGTGGATGATGCGGCGGTCACTGTGCCCGCCCTCGCGGGTGAGATCCATCGCGCCGTCCGGTCGGAGGTCGAATCCGACGCCAAGCTCGTCGATCAGCAGCTCCCGCACGGCCACCGGGCCCTCGCGCACGAGCTGGTCGATGGCCGCGGGATTGGCGACGCCGGCACTGGCTTCCATGATGTCGCGGGTCAGTTGCACCGGTTCGGGCGCGAGGTCGTAGATGATGCCACCCTGGGCGCGGTCGCTGTTGGCCGCGAGCGGTTCGCCGAGCGAGAGCAGCTCGACGCTGAACCCGGCCCGCGCCGCGTGCAGGGCGTAGGCGGAACCGGCGAGACCGGCGCCAAGGACGAGACAATCGGTGCGAATGATGTTCACCGGCGCTTGCTAAAAGGCTTCAGTTCGAGGCTGAGGTCAACCGCAGCCACGGAATGCGTAAGCGCGCCGATGCTGATGATATCAACGCCGCGCAGCGCATAGTCGCCCACCGTCTCTAAGCGCACGCCGCCGGAAACCTCGACGACCGCACGGCCGGCGATGGCAACCACGGCGGCGCGGACCTGCGCGGGTGTCATGTTATCGAGGAGGATGATATCGGCGCCGGCGCGGAGGGCCTCCTTCACCTCGGCGAGTTTCTTTGCTTCAACCTCGATTTTGGCGGCGTGCGGGGCGGCGGCGCGGCAGCGCAGCACGGCCTTCATCAACGAGCCGGCGGCAGCAATATGATTGTCTTTGATGAGCACGTGCTCGCCCAGTGAACCGCGGTGATTGTAGCATCCGCCGGTGCGCACCGCGTATTTTTCGAGGGCCCGCCAGCCGGGTGTAGTTTTGCGCGTGTCGACGAGACGGACGCCCGTGCCCCGGACCGCATCGGTGAAGCGGCGGGCTTGCGTGGCGATGCCGGAAAGACGCTGGAGAAAATTGAGCGCAGTGCGTTCGGCTGCGAGCAACGCCGCGGTGGGACCCTCAATGCGGAGGACCGCAGCGCCCTTTTTAACCAGGTCGCCATCGCGGGCGAGAAAGGTGCTTTTCAGCGTCGGATCAACCCGACTAAAAACGCGGGCGGCAATATTGAGACCACAGAGCACCAGATCCTGCTTGGCATCGATAACCGCGCGGCTGCAGTGGTTGGCTGGGAAAATGGCGCGGCTGGTGACATCGCCGAGGCCTATGTCTTCCTCGAGCGCGAGTTCGATCAGGTGGTGGGTGCGGGGGGTGAGCATGGTTCAGTCTTTTGGCGCTAGTTCGAACATCCGTTCGATGCTGCGGGCGGCGCGGCAGCGGAGGTCCTCGTCAAGGGTGATGATCTGGTCAGGTCGCGGGGCGGTGAGGGCGTCGCGAACCTTCTCCAGGGAGTTGAGCTTCATGTAGGGGCAAAGGCGGCAACCGCCGATAAATTGTTTCTCGGGCGCCTCGACCTGCAACCGGCCGACAAGACCGCACTCGGTGAGCATGAGAAAGTAGGGTGCGGTCGTGTGTTTGACGAATTTCATCATCGCACCAGTGCTGCCGACAAAATCGGCGACCGCGGCGACCGCGGGAGTGCATTCGGGGTGGGCGACGACCTTTAGACCGGGAAATCTGGCCCGGGCCTCGGTGATGGATTTGGTGTCAAACACCTCGTGCACGATACAGGTGCCGTCAGAGGTGATAATCTCCTTGTCTACGCGGCGGTGTTTCAACTCCCCCCGCAGATTCTCGCCCATCAGCCGGTCGGGCACAAAAAGAATGCGGCGCTGCGGGAGCTGCGCGACAATGTCGTAGACGTTGCCCGAGGTGACACAGACATCCGACTCGGCCTTCACG
>CAJBES010000139.1 GCA_903952145.1 uncultured Opitutaceae bacterium
GACTTTTGCCTTTATCAGGGCCCTGTTCTATCTGCCCGCCGGCCTGCTCGGTGGCCCGCGGGCTTGATGGAGCGACTGACGGCCAGACCAGGGGTCACCCATTGGCCGGCATCTGGTTTGGGCGGATGGCGGGTTTTGCGAAGTTGCGGATGCGATTAGGCCGGGCAAGGGTCGCGAGTGATGAAAACCCTGCTGCTCGCGGGTGCCACCGGTCTGGTCGGCCAATCCGTCCTGCAACTCGCCCTCGCTGACGCCCGGGTGGACAAGGTCGTGGCCCCGACCCGACGGCCGCTGCCAGCGCACCCAAAACTCGAGAATCCGGTCGTGGACTTCGACGCCCTGCCCGCGGAGGCACCTTGGTGGCACGTGGACGGCGTGATCTGCACGCTCGGCACCACGCGGCGCCGCGCCGGGTCCCAGGCGGCTTTCCGTCGCGTGGATTTTGATTATCCGCTGGCCGTCGCGCGGCTGGCCAAGACCCACGGCGCCGCGGCCTTCGCGCTCAACTCCTCGCTGGGGGCGGACCCGCAGGCGCGCGTCTTTTATGCCCGCACCAAAGGCGAGGTGGAAGCGGCGCTGCGCACTGTCGGCTACCCGTCACTCACCCTCGTGCGGCCGGGCCTGCTCGGTGGCGGTCGCACCGAGTTCCGGTTCGGGGAACGCCTGGCCACGCTGGGGCTCACCGTGCTTGGTCCGGTGCTGCCCCGCCGTTACCGCATCGTGCCGGCGGTCCGCGTGGCCGCGGCACTGCTGGAGTCCGCCCTCGCCGCAGCGCCGGGTGTACAGGTCATTGAGTCAGAGCAGCTCTGAACGCGGCCACGGCCCCGCGGGGCCGATTGACGCGGGCCCTGCTCCGCGCACGATGATTCCGCTATGCCCCTCCTGCGCCCCTTCGGTTTCACCCTCTTGCTCGCCCTCCTCGCCGGCTGCAATGCGATGCGCACCGCGAACGAGTCCGCTCCCGCGCCGAACAACAGTCGCAGCGAATACGTCGCCCGGCGCGCCGATGAAATGTTCAAACACGGCACCCCGAAGGACGCGGCCCTGGCCAAGGCGGAGAGCGAGTGGCTGAACCGGTCCCACGCCGCACCCGCCCGTGGCAACTCCGCCCAGGAAAAGCTGGAGCTCGCGTTGGAAAAAATATCCCGTCCGGATTAAACGCAGCCCGGCGCGGCGGCGAACGCAGCTCAACCCTCCCGGTTCCGCGGGTGGTATTTGGCGTGTTGCGCCAGCAGGCGTTGTGTCTCGACCGCGGTGTAGATTTGCGTCGTGCTGATGCTGGCGTGACCGAGCATCTCCTGGATGGCGCGCAGGTCGGCCCCCCCGTTAAGCAGGTGCGTGGCGAAGGAGTGGCGCAGCAGGTGCGGCTTCACGTTCCTGGTAATGCCGGCGCGCTGCGCGTATTTTTTGACGATCAGCCACAGCATCATGCGCGAGAGCCCGGTGCCGCGCTCACTGAGAAAAAGCTGGCTGCCGGTGCGGGGTTTGACGAAGTGCGGCCGGCTGGAGGCCAGATAGGTGGCGATGGCATCGGCCGCCTTCGTGCCGACCGGCACGACCCGCTCCTTCGAGCCCTTGCCGAACACCCGCAGGAAACCGTGTTCCAGATCGATCTGCTGCAGCGTCAGCCCCGCGAGTTCCGACACCCGCAGTCCGCTGGAGTAAAAAAGCTCCAGCAGCGCGCGGTCGCGTAGCGAGTAGGCGTCGCCGCCGTTGGGGGCGGCCAGCAGGCGCGTCACCTCGGCGGGCGAGAGCGTGCCGGGGATGCGACGCGCGAGCTTGGGGTTCGAGAGCTGCACCGTGAAATCGTCGTCGCGCACCTTCTCCCGGATGAGATGCCGGGCGAGGCCGCGCAGCGCCGCGAGTTTGCGGGCGAGACTGGCGACCGAGTAGTCGGCGCCACTGAGCGAGTGAATCCATCCGCCCGCCTGCACCCCGGTGACCGTCTGCCAGCCGGCCACGCCGCGGCGGGCTAGGAAGGCTGCGCACTGGGCGAGATCGCTCTGGTAATTTTCGCAGGTGCAACGGGCGAGGCCGCGTTCCAGTTCCAGAAAACCAATGAAGCCATCGATCTCCGCGGCAAAAGCGGCCGCCGGCTGCAGGCGGGCGGCCGCACGGTTGGGTTTACGGCCTGGCATGGCCGGCAGGGCGCTCAGTAGCGCCGGCGGTGCGGCATCGGCGGCGGCGCCGAGGTTTCCTTCATGCGGAAGGTGATGCGCGCCTTTTCCAAATCATAGGGGCTCATCTCCATTTTCACCATGTCGCCGGCGGCGATCTTGATGAAGTGCTTGCGCAGCTTCCCCGAGATGTGCGCCAGCACCACGTGCCCGTTGGAGAGCTGCACCTTGAACATCGTGCCGGGCAGCACGGCTATCACTTTGCCCTCTACTTCAATCGAATTGCCATCAGCCATGGAGGGAAAGGGACGCGCGAGCGGTGGATTGGTGCATGCAGTAGGTGGGTGCGGAAAAGCCACTTGTAAGCCTCAATTCACGCCCGTAAGCAAGGCTTTAGCTCAAAACATGGTTCAACCCGCACCTCCCCCCTGCCCGTTTGCCAAACGTTTCCCCTCCCAGTTGGTGCGGGATGATGAATTCTTCATGAGCCTGGCCTACAACCAGGCGATCGATGCCTGGCGGCTGGACGAGGTGCCCATCGGGGCCGTCATCACCCGCAACGGCGAGGTCATCGCCAGCACCCACAACCAGCGTGACAGCACCCGCGATCCGACCGCGCACGCCGAAATCATCGCGTTGGGTCAGGCCGCGCGCGCGATCGGTGACTGGCGGCTGAACGAGACGACGCTGTATGTCACCAAAGAGCCGTGCCCGATGTGCTCGGGCGCCACGCTCATGGCGCGGGTGCAGCGGGTGGTTTATGCCGTGCCCGATCCGAAGATGGGATGTCTCGGCGGGGCCACCGACCTGAATGCGCTGCCGCAGGCGAACCATCACCTGCTGATCACCCGGGGCGTGCTGGAAAAGCCCTGCCTCGAATTGCTGCGGGCCTATTTCCAACTAAAGCGGCGCGAGGAAAACGCCGGTGGCAGTTGACGCTTGCGCGGACCGGTGCTTCCTTGCCGCTTCTTCCTCCGAACCACACTCGACCACTCCAGACCATGGCATACGAACTCCCGAAACTTGCTTACGCTTACGACACCCTTGTCCCGCACATCGATGCAAAGACGATGGAAATCCATCACTCGAAGCACCACCAGGCCTATATCACCAACGCCAATAACCTGCTCAAGGACCATCCCGCCCTCGCTGCCCTCGAAGTCAACGCCCTGATCGCCGATCTCACCAAGGTGCCCGAGGCCATCCGCGGCGGCGTGCGCAACAACGCCGGCGGCCACAGCAACCACACTTTCTTCTGGACCGTGATGGGACCGGGCAAGGGTGGCGCTCCCACGGGCAGGCTGGCCGCAGCCATCGATGCCGAACTCGGCGGCTTCTCCAAATTCAAGGAAGACTTTGCCAAGGCCGGGGCCACGCGTTTCGGTTCCGGCTGGGCCTGGCTTTACGTCACGGCCGACAAGAAGCTCGCCGTCGGCTCCACCGCCAACCAGGACAGCCCGCTCATGGGCAAGACGGTCGCCGGCATTGAGGGCCGGCCCGTCCTCGCCCTTGATGTCTGGGAGCACGCCTACTACCTCAACTACCAGAACCGCCGCCCCGATTACATCGCCGCATTCTGGAACATCGCCGCCTGGGACGCCGCCGAGCAAAACTATCTCGCTGCGACCCAATAACCACCGGCACCTGTTTCACAGCAAAAAGCCGCGCCTTTTCGGGCGCGGCTTTTTTTGCGGACCAGTAAACCGGTTTAAGGCGTCCAAACGTTGGCCTGCATCGCGATGCCGAAGCTCGCGGGACTGATCGGCTGGCTGGCGCCGCTCTCGGTGTCGAGGATGCACAGGCGGCTTGTGCTGCGGTCGCGCGCGGTATAGACAAGATGACGGCCGTCGGGCAGCCAGCTGGGCTCCACGCCGTCGAAGGGCGCATTGGAGGCCTGCTCGCTCCTGCCCTTGGTGAAATCATGCACCGCGATCTGGTAGCCCCGGCCGATGCGGCAGGTGAACGCAATTTTGTTTGGATTGCCGCGGCTCCAGTCCGGTTCGGCGCAGTAGCCGCTGATGTTCGTCGCCACCCGCTGCATCGGGCCGCCGGCGGCGGGGATGATGTAGAGCTGCGGACCACCCGCCGCATCAGAGGTGAAGACAATGCGCGAGTTGTCGGGTGAGAAGCACGGGGAGGCCTCGACGGCATCGGTGCGCGTGCGCCGGCCGACCCGCTTGCCTTGGGCGTCGCTCACATAGATCTCGGCATTGCCTTCGCCGGAGAGCACCATTGCCACCTGCTGGCCGTTGGGACTGTAGCGTGCCCCGCTGTTGGTGCCTTTGAAACTCACAAAAGTCGTGCGCTGGTAGGAGTTGAGATCGATCTGGAAAATGTCAGGAAAGCCGGACTTGTAATAGCTCGTGTAGAGCAGCCTTGAGCCGTCGGGAGCCCAGCGCGGACCAAGGGCCTGGGCGTTGTCGCGGGTGATCTGTTTCACGTCGCCAAAAAAAAGGTCTGAGACGTAGATCTCCTTCTTGCCCGTGCGTTCACCGATGAATGCGATCCTTGCCGTGAAGAAACCCTTGAGGCCGAGACCGTTGGTTTTTGCCACTGCGATATCGGCGGCACGGAGCAGGGCGTTGCGGGCCGAGGTGCCGGTGGCGACCTCACTGTGTACCGGTGTGCCGGAACTGCGCGCAATGTCCACCCGGACCTGCGTGGGGGCCAGCGCACTGAACTTGATGTCGTAGGTGTAACCGCTCGCCACCACCCGGTAGCGGCCGTGCACGCGGAACGCCTGGATGACGAGCGCATTTAATTCCGGGGTGTTGGCGGAAACCCGCACCGGCACGGTCTTGGTGTCGGCGGTGACGACCACTTCGCCGATATCGCGCTGGGCCGGGGCGGTGGCGACACCAAGGGAGATTAATAGGGCAAGACTCAGGATTTTTTGCATGGAGGGACGATGCTTAAAGATGACGAACGACGGGCATTTCTATTTACACCCTGCCTGCGCTTAACAACTTAAATTCCTTCCCAATTCCATTTTTTGCACGTCATGACTTCCGCGGCCATCAAAGAACAACTCAAGCAGGTCAAGTATCCCGGCTTCAGCCGCGACATCGTCTCCTTCGGCCTGGTGCGCTCCGCAGCCTTCATAGACGGCACGGTCCAGGTCGCGCTCGCCCTCACCACCAGCGACCCGAAGGTGCCGCTGCAGCTCAAGGCTGAAGTGGACAAATGCCTCCGCGCCCTGCCAGGAGTGAAGGCGACCATCATCGACCTCGCGGTCACCCCCCTGAAAACCGTCGGCCCCGGTGCCGCGGAGGGTAGCAACCTCGCGGGTCACAACAGTGCGCCCAAGACCATTCGGCACGCCGTGGCCATCGCCTCGGGCAAGGGCGGCGTCGGCAAGAGCACTTTTTCCGTCAACCTCGCCTGCGCCTTGGCCAAGGTGTTGGAGGCACAAGGCCGCCCCGGCCGGGTGGGACTGATGGATTGCGACATCTACGGCCCGAGCGTCCCGCTGATGATGGGCCTGTCCGGCCGGGCCGAGGTCGAGGGCGACGGCGCCGAGGCCATGCTCATCCCGATGGAGCACCACGGGGTGAAGGTCATGAGCATGGGTTTTCTGGTGGACGACAACACCCCGGTAATCTGGCGCGGCCCGATGATCATGAAGACCATCCAGCAATTCGTCCAGAATGTGAAATGGGGCGAGCTCGACGTGCTCATCATCGACCTGCCGCCCGGGACCGGCGACGCCCAACTCTCCCTCGTGCAGACGTTACCGCTCGATGGTGCCATCCTCGTCACCACCCCGCAACCTGCAGCCACCAACGTCGCCCGCAAGGGCGGCCTGATGCTGCAGAAGGTCAACGTCCCACTGCTCGGCGTCATCGAGAATATGAGCTATTTTGTCGATCCAGCCGGGAACCGGCATGAACTGTTCGGCCGCGGCGGCGGCAGCGCCATTGCGGAGAAACTCGGCACCGTGCTGCTGGGTCAAGTGCCGCTTATGCCGGCCATCCGCGAAGGCGGCGACGCCGGGCGTCCCATTGTCGTGACGGCGCCGCAAAGTCCCGCTGCCGTGATCTTCCGCGATATCGCCTCGACCCTGCTTACCCGTCTGGCGCAACCCCGCGTGCCGGGGGCATGATTTTATGGCCACATTGCAGGCATTGACAGCAGGCGCGTGGTCGCTCTCATTTTAGAAGTTATTACTGCATGACTACCACCGTCCATGAGCCCGCGACGTCCCGTGAATTCGTCAAGCAGTCCAGCCTCTATCAGGAATTTCTGGCCGAGCGTGAGGAAATCCTGAAGCACAAGTGGCTGGAGTCCGAACGACTCGGCTACGACATCGGCTTCGAACGCGCGCTGCTGGACTGGATCCGCAGACACCGCGAAGGTTGGCGCGCGGCCCGCCGCCATCAGCAGGGGCCGGCACCTGCCGGCCACTCGTTCTCAGCTTTTTCCGCCACGCGGAAATAAAAAAACCGGGCGCTTGGGCCCGGTTGCTTGCGCCGACGGCGCAGGTTGCTGCAGGGCTTACTTGATCTCCTTGTGGAGCGTATGGCGCCGGAGAAAAGGGTTGTATTTCTTTTTCTCAATGCGCTCCGTGACGGTTTTTTTGTTGCGCTTCGTGAGATAGCGCGAGGCGGGCTTGCCCTCTTTTTTGGCTTCGGTGCATTCCAAGGTGACGACTTCTTGCATAGTATTTAAAAGGTTAAAGGGTCAGAGCAAAGTCGCGGCCTACCACAGGGCAACCCCAAAGTTGGTATCCGACCCGCCGGCTCAGCGGCGTTTTTCCGTCAGCGGCAGCATCACCCCCCGGCGAAAGAGCATGACCTGACTGGTGCTGGAAGACACCACGATGGCGATGCATTGGGTCGTGAGGCTGATCGCCGCAGCCGCCGCGTGCCGGGTGCCCAACCCGCTGGGCAGGACGTTGTTGGCATCAATTGCCTGAATCAGGCTGCCGGCTGACACCACCACCCCATCCCCCCGGATCACAAATGCCCCATCGATGGAGGAAAATTCCTTTACCGTCTCATCCATGAACGGGTTCAAGATATTCCGATCTTCCTCCTTGTAGCCGTAAAATGGATTGAGCACGAGGGGTTTGCTCAATTGCTCCACGCGCTCCGAGTCGCCAACGACAAAGAGGCAGCCCACCGGCCTGCCCTCGCGGCCCTCGACCGCAAGTTCCGTGGCCACGGCGATGACCCGCTCCAAAACCTCGGGTTTGACATCCTCCGGCAGCAGCAGGTTCTGCCCGGTGAGAACCGATTGGAATTCACGTTCGATGTCCACCACCGCCAGCGTGTCAAACTGGTTGCTGCCGGTCACTCCGCCAATGCAGCATACCCGGTCATTGTAGGCCACGATGCCGCGCGTCAGGGCCACCAAAATGGCACTGCGCAGCTGAGCCATGCGCTGGGTGGAGAACGAACGCACCTGGATGGTCTCGGCAAAATCCTTCTGATCCTCGCTGGGTTCGATGGGATTGCGCGTCACCAAAATGGTCTTGATCTTCGCCTGCAGGGCCCCGGCTTGGAGGCCGCCGACAAAGGTGTCGCCAAACACCATGATGGAGCCGCACTCCGCGCCCTTGGCTACGCGCTGGGCCTCGTTGAACATGAGCTTGTTGATGCGGTTTTGCTGCGCCTGCACCGGCCGGATGCCACCAAAGCTACCCATCAACCGCTCATAAAGGGTGTCCAGATCGGGCGCGCTGACCAGATTCTCGACCAGATCCGGTTCCTTCACCTGCCGTGCAATCGAGGCCAGCACCTGCAGGTAATCGCGGGCCTTTTGCCCCGCGATGAGCATGAAGATCAGCCGGACTTTTTCGTCGTCCTTGGCGCCGTCGTGCCGGATGCCTGCGCGGCTGCGACCGATGGCGAGGACGTAACGGCGATTCATCTGCACCCGGACGTGCGGCAGTGCCACCCCGAGGCCAAGGTAGGTGGTCATCGTGCTCTCCCGGGCCAGCAGGCCCTTGAGCAGTGCCTCGGGCTTCAGGTCGGAAAACTTGTCCACACACGCCGCGAGCAGCTCCTGCAGCGCGCCCTGCAGTGTCAGGTTGTGCAAGTCAACGATGCGGTGCCGGGCGATGATCTTGTCGAGCCGCATGGATGGAAATCGGTCGCGGAGGCGGGCGTCCTGGGCTCAGGCCGTGCTCACTTTTCCCACTCGAGGGCACCTTTGCGGATCTCGTAGAAAAGGCCGAGCACCAGGAGCCCGATGAAAAACAGGATCGGCCCGAGGATCGTGATGTGGTGGGTAAGAAACTCGCGGTAGATGAAGGTCCACGGGATGAGGAACACCACCTCAATGTCGAACAGGATGAACAGCATCGCCGTGACGTAGAATTTGACCGAAAATCGTGTGTGCATCAGACCGCCGGCCGCCACGCCACACTCGTAGGCGGTGTCCTTGATGCGATTCTTTGGCGCGCGCTGGCCGAGGAGATGGCTCGCCGCGATGATGGCGCCGGTAATGCCCGCGGCGAGCACCGCCTGAATCAGGAACGGGAGATAGTCGGAGGACATCGGGTCTAACCTGCGCGATTTGCCCGCACGGCGGCAAGCGGTTTTATTTGCCCACCTGCAGGATGCGGGCGGGGGCGTTGCGCGTCGAGCCCACCCCGAGCAGCTCGGCGAACTCCAGCATCCGGATCTCCTCCGACACGGGGGCGAAGCCCGTGAGTTTGCGGAGACGGTTGATCCGTTCGAGCATGAGGGCATCTAGGAACACCGGGTCACGACTCAGCCAGAGCAACGGCTCCGAGGCGGCATAAAGCGAATTGAAGAACGGCCCGCCAATATACTGGTAGTGCTGCAGGCTCACGATGGTGCAGGCCCAGGTTTCGCGCAGTTCGGGGATGGCGCTCATCTCCGCGACGGCGGCCGGGGCGTTGGCCGGACTGCGGAAGAAACGCGCGGTGTTGGAAGCGTTCCAGAGCGTGGCGTTCACCAACGCCCCGTTGACTCCGAGCATCGGATGATCCGTGTAGACGGGCAGGTTGATCCAGAAATCGGCGTCGAGGAAGAGCGGCGTCGCGAGGAAGCTCTTGCGGTCCTGGTCCTTGGTGGAGGTGTTGGGCACATCGCGTGTCTGCGACTCGATGAAGATCGGGTCGAAGCGCTGCGGCAGCGGGCTGTCGTAGAACCACACGGGATCGTAGAACTTGCCCGACTCGAGCACAAAAACCTGATGGCCCGGAAAGGTCGATTCGCCGGTCACCAATGAGGGCAGGTAGCCGGTCATGCGCAGGCGCAGCTGGTTCAGGCCCACCAAAAAAATGTTCTGTGCCTCGAAACCGCGGCGCTCAAGCGCCGCGATGACCGCCCTTACCAGCGCCAACGGTGTGGCCATGCCCGGGCCGGAATCTGCATAAATCTTCAGACCCACCTTCTTTTTCCCCCCCGGCACGAGCCGGCGACCCGTGGCGGCTTCAAATGTCACCAACAGCTCCTCCACCTTCCGGGCGTAGCCCTCGTTGCTGAAATCCGGCAGCTGCGTTTCCCAGACCGGCTCGGGCGCAGCCGGCGGCAGGGCCGGCTTTGGCGCCGGTGCCGTGGCTGCGCTCATCCCGGTGATGACCGCCAGAAACAGAACCATGAATTTCTTGAAACGCATATATGAGTGTGTGTCGCCTAAATGCTGCCAATGTTTCCTCAGCAAGCCGCGAAACTTGACAGCCCCCCGGACGGGTTGAAAGTGCATTCTTTGCGGTAAAGCACCCGCCCGTCTGTTCATGCCCGTTATCAAGCCCACCTGCGTTCGCGACCTCAAATTGCGCGTCAACCTCGCCGACGTCATCTCTCGGGTGGTGACCCTGCGCAAGGCCGGCGGCACGCGGCTCAAGGGGCTCTGTCCCTTCCACAACGAAAAAACCCCGTCTTTTCACGTCGATCCCGACAAAGGCTTTTACAAGTGCTTCGGCTGCGGCAAGGCCGGCGACGCCATCAGCTTTGTCCGTGAAACCGAGCAGATGAGTTTCACCGAGGCCGTCGAAACGCTCGGCCAGCGTCATGGCATCGTCATCGAATACGAGACGGGCTCCGGCGGCCCGTCGCGCGAGGAGCGCTCGCTGCGCCAGGAATTGTTCGAAATCCACGAACTCGCGACCGAGCATTATCATCAGGCGTTCAAGGCCCGGACGCCCACCGGCGACTTCATGCGCGCCTACTGGACGGAACAACGCCGTTTCGCGCCCGAACTCGCCGACGAATTCAAGATCGGCGCCGCCCCCCCGACCGACGACGGTCTGGCCGGCCTGCTGTTGAAGCGGAAATTCTCCGAGGACGCCCTCCGCCAGTGCGGGCTGTTTTTTATTCGGGAGGGTGCGGTGCTCGGGTTCGGCGCGCTCAAGCCGCGTTTCCGCGGCCGGCTGATGATTCCCATCCGCGACCACCAGACACGCGTGGTCGCCTTCACTGCCCGCCAGACTGACCTGACCCCGGAGGACGACCCCGCCCGCGAGGCCAAATACGTCAATTCACCCGAGACGCCGATCTTCACCAAGGGCAATCTGCTCTTCAACCTTGACCGCGCCCGCAGCGCCGTCGGCGAGGGCCGTCCCTTCGTCATGGTCGAGGGCCAGCTCGATGCGTTGCGCTGCTGGAGCGTCGGCCTCAAGACCGCCATCGCCCCGCAGGGCACCTCCATCACCGACACCCAGCTCATGCTGCTGCGCCGCTACCATCTGCAGGTCGAATGTTTCTTCGACAGCGACGCCGCCGGCCAAAAGGCGGCATTACGGTTCCTCCCCATGGCCTTGAAGGCCGGGCTCGAGGTGCGTTTCCTGCAACTCGCCGGCCAGGAAAAGATCGACCCGGATGTGCTCTTCCTGCAGCGCGGTCTGGCCGTCTACGCTGAATTGCAGCGCGACTCGCTTTCGGCCATGGCTTTCGGCTGCCACTCCGTCCTGCCCTCGCCAGATACGGCCTCCCCGGAAAAGAGGAGCCGCGCGGCGCATACGTTATTTGAGATCATTGCGGCAGCGGAACACGAGACCACGCAATTGCAGTTACTCAGCGAGATCGTGCTGTATTTTCGGTTTAGTGATCAAAACCAGCTCAGGTCGGACTTCAAAAACTTCAAAAAGCGCCAGACTGGCCGGAGTGCGGATAATGCCACTGCACTCAGAAATGAAACCGCCCATGTCACCCCCGAGCAGCACTTGTTGATGCTCTGCCTCCATTTTGAGTCACTGGGCCAGCCGCTCAGCCGCATCCTCCCGCACACTTGGATCGACACCGGACATACGGCCGGCGCCCTGCTCAACCGCTTCCTCGGTGAATTTGAGCACGACAACTGGCCGGGCCGTGACGCCCTTGATCCGCTTCTGGAAACTCCTGAAGAAAAAGCGCTTGTCGCCACCCTGCTCTTCGATACGCCCGACTGCGATGATCCGCGCAAGGCTGCCGGTGAAGGCATGCGTCAGCTCCGTGTCCGCGCCCTCGAACCCCGGCTGCGCCAAATAGAACTTGCTTTGGCCAACATCGGTGCGGACAGTAATTCTGACCCAATTTCACTCTTAAAAGAACGTTCTGAAATCCAACGACAGCTCCGCCAGCCGTTCAGCCTGCCCGTGACGGTGTGAGGAGTTGTCCGTCATTATTTCCCATTATGCCGCGCAAAGCCAAGTCCACCAATTCCGACTCCCATTCCGAAGCCGTTGAGGTTGCCATTGCAAAGACCGCCGAGGTCGGCGCCAGTGGCGAGATCACCGCCGGCAGCGCCGGCATCAACGAGAAAATTCGCCAGCTCATCCGGCACTCGAAGGAGCAGGGCTACCTCACCTTCGACGACATCAACGAGGCGCTCCCCGAATCCGTCGAGAACCAGGAGGAAATCGATAACGTTCTCTCCATCCTGCAAAATCTCGAGATTGAGATTCTCGAACCCGACCAGGTTGACGACTTCAAGCAGCGCATGGAAGAGGCCGAGGAAGAGGAAACCCGCTCCTCCCAGCACGACATCCTCGACGACCCGGTCCGCATGTATCTCAAGCAGATGGGGCAGGTCCCGCTGCTCACGCGCGAACAGGAGGTGGAGATCTCCAAACGCATTGAGAATGCCGAGCTCAAGGCTCAGACCGCCCTGTTTGAGGCCTCCGCCGTGGGTGCTTACATCGGCACGCTTGGCGCCAAGCTGCTCACCCGCGAGGAGCGTTTCGACCGCATCGTCATCGACAAGAAGATCGACAGCCGCGAGGCCTATTTCAAGTCGCTACCCAAGCTCG
Organism: uncultured Opitutaceae bacterium; assembly: GCA_903952145.1. Lineage (GTDB taxonomy): Bacteria > Verrucomicrobiota > Verrucomicrobiia > Opitutales > Opitutaceae > UBA2377. Next base: position 12,319 of record CAJBES010000139.1, read on the forward strand.
TCGAGTCCACCCAAAAATCCGAGCACGGCGTCGCCGAGGCTTGGGCGGAATACCTCAAGGCCCGCACCGAGGCCGACAAGAAGCGCGTGTTTTCCAAGTTCCGCAAGCGCGAGAACCTCCTGCGCGCGAATTTCAGCAAATTCTTCTTCAAGCTGAAGGTCTACGAGGAATACTTGGAGCAACTCCAGCCCGTGCTCTCCGAGCTTGAGCATCTCAACCAACTGCTTGAGCGCGCCAAGCACCCCAAGACGAAGAAGGACGCCGCCATCGACCCCAAGCCGATCCAGGCCCGCTTCAAGCAGCTCGAGGCCGCCCAGCGTATTGCCCCGCTCCAGCTCCTCGCCGTCGTGCAGCAGACAATTGTCCACGTCCGCGAGGCCCACAAGGCTAAGACCGAGATGGTCGAGGCCAATCTCCGGCTCGTCATCTCCATCGCGAAGAAATACACGAACCGCGGCCTCTCCTTCCTCGACCTCATTCAGGAGGGCAATATGGGCCTGATGAAGGCCGTCGAGAAGTTTGAATATCGCCGCGGCTACAAGTTCTCCACCTACGCCACTTGGTGGATCCGCCAGTCCGTCACCCGCGCCATCGCGGATCAGGCCCGCACCATTCGCATCCCGGTGCACATGATTGATGTGCTCAACCGGCTCATGCGCGCCCAGAAGCACCTGCAACAGGATTTTGGCCGGGAACCGACGCCGGAAGAATTGGCGGCGGCGGAGAAGCGCCAGCGGAAAGCTGTCGCGGCAGTCGCGGTGAAGCGCAAGCGCTCCACGAAGCAGCCGTCTGCAGTGGTCCTGCCCGAGAAGTCCGAAGGTCAGGCAGCGTAGGGCA
>CAJBES010000140.1 GCA_903952145.1 uncultured Opitutaceae bacterium
GGCGGCGGAGGTGGAACTCGACCAGGCGATGCCGTGCGGGCTGCTGATAAACGAGCTGCTGACCAACACGCTCAAGCACGGTTTCCCAGACGGCCGGCACGGCGAGGTGCGCCTCGGCCTGCAGCAGACGGCGGACGGGCGGGTGCATCTGCAGGTGAGCGACGACGGCGTCGGTCTGCCCGCGGACCTCGACCTGAAAAATGCGCAGACACTGGGGCTCCAGCTGGTCACCGACCTGACCAAGCAATTGCAGGGCACCCTGGAGCTTGGCCCGGGCCCGGGCGCCAGCTTCAGCATCGTGTTCACCCCGAAAGCTGCCGCCGGCACGGCGCCACCGCTCCCGCCGGCCGGGCAACCGCAAATTTGAATTCATGTTTCCCCAGGCCACCACGGATGGCACGGAGCGCACGGATTCAAATCCATCCGTGATCATCCGTGTGCTCAGTGGTAAAAAACTCCGCTTTGGGTTTGCTGAATAGTCCAAAAGCCAAAGGACACTGGTATGACCCAAAGTCCAGTGGCCGCTGGCAACTGGGATGACGCGTGGGCAGTCCGCCCGCTGGCGGGCGCTCTATTGGCGCGAACCAGCGACGGATGAGCGCGAGCCAGCTCGCTGCCGACCGCGGCCGACTGCGTCAAGCTTTGAGCCGTCGCCACCGAAAGCCCCGAGCCGTTCACAGCTTCACCGCACCGCTGGTCAGGCCGCGGATGAAGGGCTTGGTCGCGTAGACAAAGAGCACCAACAGCGGGAGGCTGCTCAGGGTGTAGGCCGCGAACATCGTGCCGGCGCTGCCGGCCACGGCGGACCTGGCCATGGTGTAAAGGCCCGAGGCGAGGACCTGGTGCCGGTCGTCGGTGTTCACGATGAAGGGCCACAGGAAATTGTTCCAGGTCCCGAGGATGTTCATGATGAGCACGACCGAAAACACCGGCTTTGAGAGCGGCAGGACGATGTGCCAGTAAAGCGCCCAGTGCCCGGCACCGTCGAGCCGGGCGGATTCGAACAGCTCCTCTGGCAGGCCGGCGAAGAAACTGCGGAACACGAAGATGGCGAACACCTGCCCGCCCGCCACGTAGGGCAGGATCATCGCCCAGTAGGTGTTCAACAGGCCGAGCTGCTTCACGAGCAGGAAACTCGGCACGAGGGTGAGCACGCCCGGAAAGACCATGGTCGCGAGAATAAAGCCGAAGATGAAATTCCGGCCGAGGAACCGGTAACGTGCCAGGATGTAGGCGGCGCCGGAGCCGAGCACCGCGACGCCTAGGGCCGTCAGGCCCGAGACCACAAACGAGTTCAGCACATAGGGCCGCAGGACGACCCAGGCGCGACGGGAGCCCGCCGTCAGGCGCGCCCAGTAGTGGCCGGCCGCCTCCGCCCGTCCCACCAAGCGGGCCTCGCCGCCCTCGTCCCGGATGACGAGGGCCCGCTGGTCCGCCGTCGCATAGCGCCACACCACCCGCCCCAGCCCGGTGGCAGCCTCCGGCCGGCCGAAGAAACTGCGATAATACTCGGAGTTATCCCGCAGGGCGTTGTTCACGACGAAGACGAACGGCAGCAGGGTCATGACCGCGGTGAGCAGCAGCACGGCATGGATGGCGATAAGCCGGCCGCGCCTCATGACGTCCCTCCCTGCATTTCCTCCGCCGAGCGGAAATAGCGCAGGTTCAGCAGCGTGAGCCCGAGGATCACCACGAAGAGCAGCACGCCGATGGCACAGGCGTAGCCCATGCGCTGGAACGCGAAGGCGTTGTAATACATCCACAGGCCCGGGACCATCGTCCGGAAGCCCGGCCCGCCCTGCGTGAGCACGAAGATGCCCTCGAAGCCCTGGAGGCCGCCGATCACGGTGAGGACGAAGATGAGTTTGAGCTGGCTCAGCACCAGCGGGACGTCGATGCGCAGGAACTTGCCCACCCCGGTGCAGCCCTCAAGCGCCGCCGCCTCGTTCACGCTCTCCGGGATCGCCGAGAGGCCGGCGTAGTAGATCAGCACCTCGAAGCCGCCGGCGAAGGGGAAGCCGAAGAACATCAGGGCCGTGAGCGCGGTCCGCGGGTCGTTCAGCCAGCTGTGGGTCCAGGCACCGAGACCGCAGGTGCGCAGGACCTCGTTGATGAGACCGTAGTCGGCATAGATCATCCGGGACCACAGCAACTGGATGGCCACGCCCGGCACGACGATGGGAATAAGGAAGGCGAGACGGTAGAGGTAGCGTGTGCGCTCGAACGGCAGCGAGTGGATGAGTTTCGCCACGATCAGGGGGAACGTCAGCCGCACGCCCACCCCGACCAGGGTGAGCAGCGCCATGTTCAGCACCGACGGCCACGTGGGGGGATCGATCACGAGGTATTCGAGGTAGTTGGCCAGGCCCACAAAGCGCGCCTTGCTGCCGACCTCGAACTCGTAGAGCGACTTCAGGAACGCCCACATCACCGGCAGGTAGATGAAGAGCAGCAGCAGCAGGACGCTGGGCAGCAGCAGCAGGTGACAGCTGGCGGCGAAACTCAACCGGGTGCGGCCGGCGGCGGGCGGCTTCACGGCTGCACCTCCGGCGGCAGATCACGGTAACCGGCGCGCACCGGGGCGAGCCGCACCCATGCACGTTCCAGCGGGGTCAGGTCGATGGTCTTGCGCTGGAGAAAATTGGCCGTGGCCGTGGTGACGTTGGCCTCCTGCCAGTGCAAGAATTCCTCCAGCCCGATGTCGCCGGTCAGGTAGAGGTGCAGCGTGCGTTTCAGGATGTCGGTGAAGCGCAGGTCGAAGGAAAAGACCCACTTGGTCGTCGTGTAGCGCCGTTTCAGGATCTCCACGAAAGGCTGCAGGTCCGGATGCACCGGCACGCCCACGATGTTGGGGATGAACGCCGGATATTCGTTGACGATGCGGGCCGTGTTCTCCGGCAGGCAGATGAACTGCAGGAGGGACACCACCCGCTGCAGTCGCTCCGACCGGGCGATGCGCTCCGCAAACGGCAGTGCCGGATCGGTGTCGCTGACGGCCGAACTGGTCACCTCCAACTGGCTCCCCACGCCCCCGATCACGCACATGGGCACGCCCCGGGCGTAAACGGAATCCGCCGGCGTTAATGGCGGCAGATAAAACACCCCCCACTCGAAACCCAGCTGCCGGTCCGCGTGCAGCCGGTAAACCATCCAGCTGCCGTTCCATATCATGACCGCCTGCTGCGTCACGAATTCGCGCGTCAGATCCAGCGCGTTGACGTCTTTCGTCAGGAAAGGGCGCAACTCGCCCAACCGGCGCCAGAGCTCCACGTAGCGCGGGTCCCGCCGGGTGAAAAAACCCTTGCGGTGCAGGAAGGAAAGCTCGTCCGAATCGAGGTAGCCCTGCAGGTAGGCGGCGCGCACCGGGTCGTCCAGCTTCACGTCGATGCCGGGCAGCAGGTCGTAATAGAGCTGGTCAAACAGTAGATCCGTGCCCCAGTCGGAGAGCGAATCCACGTTGGCCAGCAGCGGCACCTTGCCGAGTTCCTGCACGCGCCGGAGCAGGGTCAGAAACTCGCCCCAGGTGTCCGGCGGACGCAGGCCGTGCTGCACGAAGAAGGTCCGGTTGTAGAAGATGCCGGTCTCGACCATGTCGAGACTCACACAGTAGTTGCCGCCGTCGGGCGCCGCCTTGCCCCGGGTGATCGCCTGGTAGCGGAACATGTCCCACCATTGTCGCGTGCCCGGGGCTGCCGGGTCGCCCTGCGCCACGACAAAGGGATTCGGCGCCTCGAGATACCGGTCGAGCGGCACATACCACTCTTTCTGCACGTCCACCCAGACGTCCTCGACGTTGACGGCCACGATGTCGGGGGCCGACCCGCCGCTGAGCTGGGTGACCAGAAATTCCCGCTCCTGGGGCACGGCGATGACCTCGACCTTGGTGTCCGGAAACCGCGCCTCGAAATCCGCGACCACGCGGGTGAGCCCCTGCAGGGGTTGGCCGATGCCCTGCGGCACCGAGCCGGGCAGGTAATTCTGCCCGGCGGTGATGCGCAGCACATGCTTGCGCTCTCCGGATGGCGACCGCACCGGGGCCGCCCCCGCCACCGCCGGCGCCTCCCGCGCCGGCCAAAGCAGCACCGCGCCGAGGGTGAGGATCCCGAGCAGGGAAAGATAGCGGAACAGACGGATGGTGGCGGGGCGGGACACGGGGTGGGCGAACGGCGGTCAGTCAAACGCCAGGCCGGGCTACCGCACGAAAATAATGGGCTGACGCGTCTAGGGTGGGTGCTGGCGCGACCACCTGTCGGCGGGCGCTTCCGTCCAAGGCGTTAACGCGCAGAGGGACCGGGGCGTCCACCTGTCAGCCCAGGGTGGGCCGGCAGGTCCATCTGCCGGCCGGCGAGCATCCCCCGGCATTCGCACGCGTTTGATTGACGCACGGTGAGCTCCCTTCGCCAAAGCTTCCGCCGTCGCCCGAGGCTATGGCGAACAAGCCGGCGCGGCGACAACGCGGCCCGGACCTTTCCATCCTTCAGGAAAACCACTCGCGGCGATAATGCGTGCTGCTGTGTTGGCCCGGGGCGCGTCAGGGGTTGTCGTGACCTCCCGGCCGGCCCACATTCCCGATCTCAAATGTCCCCCACCCCTATCTCCGCCCGCACGCCGCCACCCCGCCCCGATCGCAACTCCGTGCCGTTCTCCTGGTATGTGACCTGCGGCATGCCCGTCTACGCCACGCTGGCCAAGGTGCGCTTCGACCGTGTCTTCACGGATTTCGACGCCATTGTCGAGGCCTTCGGACGCGGCGAGCCGCGCGCCCGCGAGTTGTTCGGCCCCGACCTGCGCTACGACGGTCCGGGCTGGACCGGCATCAGCTACAGTCACGTCAACTGCCTCGGCGCCCCACTGATTTTCCCCGAGGACAGCGAGGTGGCGGTGCGGCCGATCCACCACTCGCTCGACGAGGGGATCGCCGCCTTCGACCGCACGACGGACTGGGCGCAGACGGGGATGATCCCGTTCTATCTGGACCTGTGGGCACGGCTCAAGCAGGCCTTCCCGGACCGGACCCTGCCCTTCCGCGGCTGCGGTCTTGAGGGCCCGATCACCACCGCGTGGGAGCTGCGCGGCCACGACTTTTTCACCGACACCTGTGACGACCCGGGAAAATACCACGAATACATGACCAGGGTCACCCGCAGCATCGTGGACTACAGCTGCTTCCTGCGGCGCGTGAACGGCGAGCCGGAACGCGCCAAGGAGATGAGCATGTGCGACGATATCTCGGCCATGATCAGTCCCGCGCGCTGGCCGGAATGCGTGCTGCCCTTCCAGGACGAGTATTTTGCCCTGCAGACCGACGGCCCCCGCCATGCGCATATCGAAGGGTTCGTTCCGGCCCATCTGCCGCACCTCGATACCCTGGGTTTGGCGATGTTCGACCCCAGTGTGTCGCCGCGCCTGCGCGCCACGGACCTGCGTGACCGCTGCTCCGTCCCGTTCTGGTGGCGGCTGAATGCCATGCAGCTCCGCGATTTCACGACCGGGCAAATCCGCCAGTATGTCTTTGCCGGCGTGGCGGACGGCGCCTCGGGGGTCTTTCTCAACACGTTCCGCGACACCCTTTCCGCCGAAGCCGTGACGAAGGTGCACGTCTTCATGCAGGCTGCCCGTGACGTGGCGGCCCGCCTGCAGGACGGCTGCCCGCGCGAGCGACTGCGGGACTGAGCCGGATTCATGCAGTTCGCCGTAGGCCGCGAGCTCGCTCGCGCTCGGGGAAGCGCCCGCCAGCGGGCGGCCTACCGTGGCACCTTTTGGTTTGCGCAACATCGAGGTGATTCAAGTTCAACTGCATGAGCCCGGCTCAGTTTCCCCCGGTTCATTTGACGTCTGCGGCAGGCCGCGTGCCGGGCGCAGCGACAAGCCGCCACCGGCCCGCACTCAACGGGCCCGCCAGACCCGCGGTTGCGGCTCTTCCCTAAAACCTGCGGGCAGGCGATTTTCCAACCAGACCAAAGCCGAGCACCTACAGTCGCACGGTCACGCGACGGACCAGCACGGCCTTGCGCGGCACGCCGCTGGCATCCGGCCGTTTGAACCAGGAGTAGGCCACGAGGAAGGTCTCTTCATCGAGGGCCAGCAGGCTGGTGTAGCCGCAGCTGTCATCCTGCACGCCCGGTGAAGCCAGCCGCACCAAAGGTTGCAGGGCGGTCCACTGCTCCCCGTGGCCGTCCAGAGAGAAACTAAGGTCAGCCCCCGGGCGGCCGGAGCTGAGCACGAGCACACCGTTGCCGAGGCGCAACAGGCGCGGCATCACGCCGGTAGGACGGAACGCGCGCGGCGGCGACCAGCTGCTGCCGCCATCCAGCGAACGGGTCAGATACATCGGCCCCACCCCGAGCCCGTCCGTGGTGCGCAGCACCACCAGCAGCGAACCGTCGCGCAGGACCACGCTCGCCGGCTCGCCAAAACCGTTGCGCCCGGCGGCGTGCGGGTCGGCCGCGGCATCGGGCCGAAACAAGATCCGGCCCTGCACCTGCCACGAACGACCGGCATCCGCGGAACGGTAGCAGACGCAGTGCCCACGGGTGAACTCCGCCCCGGCAATCTGCGAAGGATAGACGACGGCCAGCAGCGCACCGTCGGACAGCACATGCACATCCCCCCACCACACCACGGGAAAGACGCCTTCCACGGTGTAGCGCA
>CAJBES010000141.1 GCA_903952145.1 uncultured Opitutaceae bacterium
CGGATCTGCGGGAAGTCGGCCTTCGCCAGTTCCTCATTCGCATTGCGGATATGATTCATCCCGTATTCCATATTGGACTGACCGCCGCAGAGCCATACATCGCCGAAAAGGATATCTTTCGCCACCTGCCGACCTTTGCCTTCGACCGCGAGGTCATAGGGCCCACCGCCGCAGACGACGAGATCGTAGCCGTTGAGCGCCGGGATGTCACGGGCCGGTTCTTGAATGGTAGTTTTCATATCGTCTTCCGTTCTGGGTTGATTTCTGTCAAGCCGCATAGTTCCGGGAATGCTGGCTCGACGTCGCGGGCCTTCTCCAGTTGCGCGACCACGACCGCCGGATCGAGTTCACGCGGAGTTGTGTCCGCCCGCAGGCTCAGCGCTGCTGCGGTTCCCGCTGCCTGGCCCGTTGCCATGCAAGTCTGCTGAATTCGCAGGCTCGACTCCGCAAGGTGCTCCGCGGAGAGGCAGCGGCCAGCCATCAGCAGGTTGTCGATTCCTGCCGCGACGATGCAGCCGTAGCGGATGTCGAAGTATTCGCCGGCCTTCAGCAGGGCATGGCGGGTCTTGTACGCCTCGCATTCGCGGTCAACGGCGGGCGAGGTATAGCTGTCGGCCGGCCAGACGTCGATGTCCCAGGAGGAACGTGCAATGCCGTCGGGATGCTTGCGGAATTCGATGGCATCGGCAGCGGTTACCGTGGCCAGCCCTTTGAGTCGGCGTGAGGAACGCAGGCCGATCTGGGCGGAGGTGTCGAGGAGGTACGCCTCTTCAAAGCCGGGAGCAAAACGGCGGCAGGCATCGGCGCATTCCCAGGCCTGCTGCCGTCCTTCTCGCTCGGCGCGGGTGAAGTCAAAGGGATCCAGCGGGTTGACTTTGAGCACGCGGCTCATCACGGAGAGCAGTTCGTGGCGATTGTCGGTCAGCTCCCACAACTTATTCCATACGTAACCTCTCACGCGGTCGGTCTGGGTCAGGATCGGAGAGCGGTATTCGCCGCGTGCGACGGCGGCCTTGATTGCTTCGCCAAAACGCGCCATGGCCTCGGGGTTCGGGTAGTCGGCGGGCCAGCGCACATTGCCCATGCGGAAGACCTTGGTGCAGCTCATGGCCCAGGAGTTGCCGTGGTCGTCGCCCTGTTCCCACGGCACGCCGGCGGCGGCCGCCACGGCCCCATCGCCGGTGGCGTCAATCACCCGCTGTGCCAGGATCGCCCGGCGGCCGGCCCGGGTCTCCAGCAGCACCCCGCGGCAGACGCCGTCCTCGATGATCGCATTCGCGCCCCAGGCATGCAGCAGTTGCTCCACTCCGGCGGCGGTCAGCAGGTCATCCCAGACGTATTTCACCATTTCAGGGTCCACGGCACCGCGGATCTGGCCGCTGCCGAAGCCCTCGAGTTCGCGGAGTCCGCCGCGTTTGCGCAGGCCGCGGGCGTACTCGTGCCAGACGCCCTGGAAATCAACTCCGTTGGTGCTGAGAACAACGCAGACCAACTGCGAGACGGTGGCACCGCCCAGGTAGCCGTCCTTCTCGACCAGCAGTGTCTTCGCGCCGTGGCGCGCGGCGGCAATGGCGGCAGCACACCCCGCCGGCCCCCCGCCGCAAACAACTACATCAAATTTTCCGAGCACGGGGATGTCTCGGGCGGGTTCTTGATAACTTGAATGTTGCATAAACTATCCTCACTTTCAGTGAATTAGGCGGATTCTAAGATTAATGATTGGTGACTGTTTTTGTCGCGCGAAACGGCGATGCCGGCAGTTTGGCGGCGTTATATAGACTGACTTCAGGTGTATCCCGCCAGGCATAGCGGACGGCGGTCGGAGCCGCCACCTCCGGCGAAGTGACGACCAGTTTATATCCCTGAATCACACCGGTTGCCGTGTGGTAGACGTCATCCGCTCCGGCCACTTCCAAGCCCAGCGCTTTGCCGTCATGGAAGCAAAGGCCGTCGGCATGGGTGAAGGTCACCTGTACTTCCTTGCCGTTAAATGCCACCGTGTCCAGCACGGGGCCGGAATATTCCAGGGTTTCGCCATACACCTGGGCCCGGCGATCAAGGCCAGACGCCGGGCGATCTCCTGCTTGTTCTTGCAGTGGACGTCGCCCACGTCGCCGACATCAATAGCCACGGCCATGCCGGTGTGTGGAATAGCCAGCGCCTGACGCTGCGCCTCGCGAACCTCGCATAACGCCTCCCAGGTGGTGCGGCGATGGTTGGCCAGTTGCACATAGAGGAAGGGAAGATCCGGTCGCTGCCATGCCCGCCGCCAATCAGCGATCAAAGCGGAAAAAAGACGGTGATACAGAGACGCCTTCTCGGGATTGGCATGATTCTCGCCATGATAAAAAATAATTCCTTTGATCGGGAAGCGGGTCAGCGGCGCCACCATGCCGTTGTAGAGAAAAGTGGGTCGGCCAAAATCGGCGCGGTGCGGGTCGCCATCCGGCAGGGGGGGCGGCAATGGCGTGGGTCCTCCCGCCGTACGCGCCGACGAAACGGCCTGTTGATAGAGTTTCTCCCAGGCTTCGACCTTGGAGGCGTAGGCATCACAGAGACGATCCCCCTCCTGCAATTTCGGCTGCAATTCAGGAATCGTCATGACCGCCTCACGGCTCAACCACCATTCGGCGGCAGTCGCTCCCACAGCGCAGTGAATGGCGCCCACCGGCACCTTCTGCGTGGTGTGAATTTCGCGGGCAAACAAGTAACCCAAGGCCGAGCCCATGACCTTATTGGGGCTTGCCGGCGTCCAGTTGCCGGTGAGATTATCCTGCGGCATGTTGTCGCGGCCATAGGGCGAGGGCATGAACATCCGGATCTGCGGGAAGTCGGCCTTCGCCAGTTCCTCATTCGCATTGCGGATATGATTCATCCCGTATTCCATATTGGACTGACCGCCGCAGA
>CAJBES010000142.1 GCA_903952145.1 uncultured Opitutaceae bacterium
ATGCTCGAACGCTTCCTCGCGGAACTCGGCGATCTCGTGGACATCGTTTTCATCTCCGACGACATGGGCACGCAGGAGAGCCAGCTTATCTCGGTCGCCGCCTATGTGCGGCATCTCAAGCCGAGGCTCAAGCGCTGGGTCGATCTCATCCATCGCCACGGCAAGAAGGTCCTCTTTCACACCGACGGTGCCGCCCGCCCCTTCGTCCCGCATCTCATCGAATGCGGCATCGATCTGCTCAATCCCATCCAGCACATCTGCCCCGGCATGGACCGCGCCGGCCTCAAACGCGACTTTGGGAGCCAGGTCGTCTTCCATGGCGGCGTCGAAAACCAGCAGGTGCTGCCCTTCGGCTCGGTGGACGACGTCCGCCGCGAAGTGATCACCTGTCTCCAAACCCTCGGCGCCGGCGGCGGCTACATCCCAAGTTCCTGCCACAACATCCAGGCCGGCACTCCGCCCGAAAACGTGGTCGCCATGGTGGAAACGGTCCAGCAGTGGAAGGCATGACCTTTCTTTACCCCCGGCCAGATGGCCCGGGTCGTCCTCACAGGTGATTTGCCACCTCGTCGTGCCGCGCTTTCCGGCGCAGCGCGCTGGGAGCCGTGCCGTGATACCGGCGGAACAGGTGCGAAAGACGAAATTCGTCGCTCAGGCCCACGGCCGCCGCGATCGCCTTGATCGGCAGGTTCGTCGTCTGCAACAAATCGCGCGCGCGGCTCATCCGGAACACGCGGACCTCTTCCATGGGCGAGCGGCCGGACTGCAGGCGAAACAACCGGCAAAAGTGAAACTTGCTCAGGCCGGCATGCCGGGCGAGGCGTTCCAGCGGCAACGGTTCGTCGAGGTGCTTCTGGATAAAGACGCGCAGCGAAGCGGTCAGACTCTGGGCCCTGGCGCCGCGGGTTTGCAAACGGCCGATTTCGCAGAGCAAACCGTGAAACACCGCATTGCGCGCCCGCAACGCCTCCGGGCTTGATTCATGCCGGTCCACGTAGAGCCAGTCGGCCATCTGCCGCACCCGGCCGTCGTGGTCCTTCATCCGCAGCGGCCACGCCGCCGCCTCCGGACTGTGGAACGAAAAGAAACAGGTCTCCGCGGGCTCGGCCGGATCGCTTGACTCCTCATGAACGCAACCGGCGTGGTATAGCAACAGGTCACCGGTCCGGGCCTCGATGGCCTCCCCGGCCATGCGCAATCGCAGGCAACCTCCAAGCACCACGATCATCTCGTGAAAGGCATGGGCGTGCGCCCCGATCTTCCAGCGTGGATTCGGCCCCATCCGGCCAATGTGCAGGAAGACGGTGTCAGCCGGAAGGACAGCAATCATGCGCAAGTCTTCGCAAGCCCGGACATTCCCTGCAAGCCTGCACATCGTTATACTCCGGTCGTATTCACCTATGAAAAACTCCAAGCCTCGCATCGGTTTCATCGGCACCGGCAAGATGGGCCAGGCCGCCCATCTGCGCAATTACGCCTCACTTCCGACGGAATGCGAAGTCGTCGCCCTCGCCGAACTCCGGCCCGGACTCGGCGCGCGCGTCGCCGCCCGCTTCGGCATTCCCAAGGTCTACTCGAACATCGAGGAGATGGTCGCCAAGGAGAACCTCGACGGCCTCGTGGCCTCGCAGCAGTTCACCCGCCACGGCGTGATCGTGCCCGAACTGCTCCGGGCCGGCCTGCCGGTCTTCATCGAAAAGCCCCTCGCCTCGTCCGTCCCCGTGGCGGAAGCCCTCGTCGCGGCCGATCAGGCCGCCGGCGGCAAGCTTATGGTCGGCTACCACAAGCGCTCCGACGTCGCCACGATCCGCGCCAAGGCCGAGATCGACCGGCTCCGCCAGTCCGGCGAGATCGGCAAGCTGCGCTACCTGCGCCTGACCATGCCGCCGGGCGACTTCATCGCGGGCGGTTTCGATGAACTCATCCCCGGCGAGAACTTCGCCACGCCGCTGGACACCGATCCCATCGAGCCCGGCCTCGACGCCGCCACGGGCCAGCTGTTCATCAACTTCGTCAACTTCTCGATCCACCAGCTGAACCTCATCCGGCACCTCATGGGCGAGTCCTACGACGTCGTCTACGCCGATCCCACGAAGGTGCTGCTCATTGGCCGCAGCGCCTCGGGCCTGCCCATCACGCTGGAGATGGCGCCTTACGGCACGACGGTGGACTGGCACGAGTCGGCCATGGCTACATTCGACAACGGCTATGTGAAGCTTTCCCTCCCCGCCCCGCTCGTGCTCAACCAGTCGGGCCAAGTCGAAATCTTCCGGGACAACCGCAAGCTGGGCGAAGGCGGCACCTACCGCCCCGAGCTCCCGCACGAGCACGCGATGCGCACGCAGGCCAGGAACTTCCTGCGCTTCGTCCGCGGCGAGGCCCCGCCGCCCTGCGGTGCGGCCGAGGCCCTCGAGGACCTGCGCGTCGCCCGCAGCTGGCTGAAACTCTTCAAGGGAGTCTGATCCCATGCCCCTGCGCTTCAAAAAACTGCTCGTTGCCGCGGAAAGTTTCGAGGCGGCTGGCGTGTGGGATGTGAACGGCGACGGCGTGCCCGACATAGTCTCGGGCGGCTTTTGGTACCAGGGACCGGATTTCCGCCGGCGGTATTTCATCAGCGACGTGCGCCGCGTCGGCGAATACTGGAGCGACTTCTCGGTGATCCCGCTCGACGTGAACGGCGACGGCCGTACGGACTTCGTCACCGGCGGCTATTGGGGCGACTTCCAATGGCGGGAGTGCCCGGCCGACCCGACCAAGCCTTGGACGGTTCATCCGTTGGGTGACATCGGTAACGTCGAAACCACCCGCGGCTGCGACCTGGATGGCGACGGGATCCTCGAGATCATTCCCAACACGCCACCGCAGGCCGTGCAGGTTTTCAAGCTTGTGACCGATGCCCAGGGTCGCGGCACCGGCAAGTTCACCCGCCACGTGCTGAAGGAAGGTCCGTCCGGTCACGGTCTGGGTTTCGGTGACCTCGCCGGCCACGGCCGCACCGACATCATCCTCGCGAACGGCTGGCTTGAAGCCCCGGCGCGCCCGTGGGAGGAGCCTTGGTTCTTCCATCGCGAATTCAACTTCGGCAACGCCAGTATCCCGATCATCGTGGCCGACGTGAACGGGGACGGGGTCAACGAGCTCATCGTCGGGCAGGCCCATGGCTACGGGCTCGACTGGTATGCGCCGCAGCGCCAACCCGACGGCACGCGGCAATGGATCAAGCACCCGATCGATCCGGGGCATTCGCAATTCCACGACCTGCACTGGGCCGACATTGATGGCGACGGGAAGCCGGAACTTGTCACCGGCAAGCGCTGGCGCGCCCATTGCGGGCGCGATCCCGGGGAGTTCGACGACACCGGCATCTATTACTACCAATGGACCGGTGAAGGCTTCGCCAAGAATACGATCTCCTATGGCCCGCCGGGCGAAGGCGCCGGGTGCGGCATCCAGTTCGCGCTCGCCGACCTGCGCGGCACCGGCCGGCTCGATGTCGTCGCGCCAGGCAAGGATGGACTGCATGTGTTCTTCAATGAGGGCATGACCTGACGGCGAAGCCAGCACCGAAGGGGCAAACGTGTCATCGGCCCGGCGTTACCACTGCCGGGGTTTTCACGGTGATTCTCACCAGCGCACAGCCCCGCTGCAGTGGAACCTCCACCTGCCAACTGTCATCGCTGCGGACACATTTTGCCGGAAGCATCTGCTCACTGCCGGGGTGA